>JAYTBK010000093.1:0-1977 GCA_043737035.1 Bacteroidota bacterium
AAATTAAACCCCGAAGTATTTGTGCCTGCCCCTGCACAAGGCGTTTTAGCTTGGCAAACGCGTGAGGACGATAGCGAACTGTTAGATGTGATTGATAAAATTAGCGACTTTGATGTACTTATAAAAATAAATATAGAACGCACTATTTTAAATATGTTTGATGGCGGCTGTCATTTACCTTTAGGCGCTTATTGCGATGCCGACCCTGATGATGAAGATAGATTGCGCTTTAAAGTATGGACAAGCGTGGCAGATACTTGGGACAAACAACCCAAACAATTGTATTTTGAAACACTAAATACCGATGGCTTTGCCGATGAAATTGTAGATAAAATAAAAGGTATTACACCTAAAAAAGTTTTTGTTACAAAAAATTTAAAAGAAAAAGATTATTTAAATAGTGCTCTTACCAAATTGGGGTTTGAGGTGGAAGCAAAAAGTTTAATAGAATTTAAAGAGGTAAAAATACGTGAACTACCAAAAGCCGATTGGATATTTTTTAGCAGCAAACACAGTGCCCGCTTTTTTTTACAGCAAAAACCACAGCTAGAAAAAACAGTAAAACTAGGTTGCGTTGGAGCCACTACTAGTGCTGAATTGCGAGCCTTTGGCTATAGAGCTGATTTTATAGGTTCGGGAACGGATACAAAATTAATAGGCAAACAATTTGCTGCAAAGGTGGGTAATGGTAAAGCTCTGTTTCCTATTGCAAAGGATAGTTTAAAGACATTTCAATGGCAAATGCCCAAACAGGATAATGTAATAAACTTAAATGTATATTGGACAGTAAAGCATACAACCGAAGTAGCCGAAGATAAAGATATTTTAATTTTTACCAGCCCTAGTAATTTATTAGCATATTTAGAAAAAAATAAAATTCTTCCTCACCAAAAAATAATTGCCATGGGCGATGCTACCGGGAAAGAATTAGAGAAATTGAAAATTAAAAAATATACCAAGCCAATTAGTTTTGATGATTTAGGCTTGGTGCAGGCGGTGTTGGGTATTAGCTAGTTGTATTTTGCAAGTACATCCATTTTATATAACTTTGTAATATGAACTATTCCGAGCATATTTCTATAAATCCTAATATCCGTTTTGGGAAACCCTGCGTTAAAGAAACTAGGATTTCAGTTTACGATGTGTTAGGTTGGTTAGCGTCGGGGATGAGTAATGAAGAAATTATTTCCGATTATCCTCAATTGTCTATCGAAAAAATTTATGCCTGTTTAGCTTTTGCTGCTGATAGAGAACACAAATTGAAAATATCATAGTAGTTTTATTATTTATTAATATTACTTGTCACACAGAGCGAAGTCGAACTGTATAAAAAAATCAAGTTAACAATGACAAAACAAGATAAAATAAAAAACTTTGATTCTAATGGCATAGGCCAATTAAACGATGGCATGTTTGGTTTACCATTTTCGTTAGAAGAGTGTGAAACCGTTTTAATTCCCATACCTTGGGAAGTTACGGTAAGCTATGGTGGTGGAACAGCTGATGGCCCGCAAGCTATTTTAGATGCCAGTTATCAGGTAGATTTATACGACCCCATTGTAAAAGATGCCTGGAAATTGGGGATTGCTATGGATGAAATTAGCGACGAAGTAAGAAGTAAAAGTGATAAAAACCGCCAAGCCGCCGAACGTTATATAAACGAATTAGCCAATGGAGCTGATGAAAATGATGTAGAATTAAAAAAAGTATCTTCTACTATAAAAGCGGAATGTGAGTGGTTAAATGCTTGGGTTAAAAAGCGTTGTTTGCATTTTTTAAATCAAAATAAAATTGTTGGATTAATTGGCGGCGACCATAGTACACCTTTAGGAATGATGCAAGCCCTTGCTGAAAAATTCGGGAACTTTACCATTTTACAAATTGATGCGCATGCTGATTTACGCAATGCTTACGAAGGTTTTGAATACAGCCACGCTTCAATTATGTTTAATGCTTTAAAAATTAAAGAAGTTGAAA
>JAYTBK010000094.1:0-1976 GCA_043737035.1 Bacteroidota bacterium
TTATTTTTACCATAACGGGCCCGGTTTTTCTTATAGGGTGTTTTTCTTTGGGCCGCAGAAATTATTACGGACCTGCCGACAAACAAAAATTTCAAACATTTATGCTAAGCGGATTAAGTTTATTTGCAGCGTCAGAAATAACAGCACTAATTTATAAATCGTTAAAAAATAAACAAATTCGCAAGGCAGCAATGCTCTATAACAAAGAGATTATTAATTAATGTAATGAATTTTTATTACATTTAATGTAATGAAAAATATACCATTCCTTTTTTTATTTGCTTTATATTTTAATGTCAATGCGCAAGACACAATTTATAAAAGAAGCGGCGAAATTATTTCCGCTAAAATATTAGAAATAAGTTCTACTGAATTAAAATACAAACGCTTCACCTTGCAAGATGGGCCTTTGTTTATCACCGATAGAAATGAGATTGCTAAGGTAAAGTTTTTCAACGGAGTAGTAGATTCGTTTGCTATTACAAAGCCTATCGTAAATCAGCCTGTATACACAAACCCCGTAATAATTAGTCAGCAACAAAGCGCTTTGCCGCCACGAGATTTTATTAGAGTTCGTGGTTCAGCATACGATTGGAACGGAACACGTCTTTCGGAACGTCGGATGCTTTTTGTAGCTGCCGATAAAAACCGGAAATGGAAAAGCAAAGAACTTGATAAAGCCATTATGGCTACGCGAGATTATAAAAGCAACCAATATATTGCAGGCTTTGGCGGAGCAGCTCTGGCGTTGGCGTGTTTAATTGCGGCAGGTTCGAGTTCTACACAAAATGCAAATTCAACAACTGCAGGAGTACTTGGTTTTAACGCATTGGGTATTTTTATTGCATCGCAAATTGTATCACCAATGATGAAACACCGGAGAACACGCAGCGCACACCGGGTTGTTGAGCTATATAACAACGAACTTTTGAAATGACGTTGAAAATAACAACAATACAAAGTTCCCTTTACTGGGAAGATCCAACCAAAAACTTATGTCATTTTTCCGAAGTAATTCAATCCATACGCGGAATTACAGATGTAATAATTTTGCCTGAAATGTTTACAACGGGTTTTACAATGAAAACTCATTTGGCTGAAACCAAAGAAGGTCAAGGGCTGCACTGGATGCAACAAGCTGCAATAAAAAATAATTGCGCGGTTACCGGCAGCATCGCGGTAACTGACAAGGGCAAATTTTACAACCGTCTTTATTGGGTTAATCCTGACGGAACCTGCCTTTTTTATAATAAACGCCATCTTTTTAGTATGGGAAAAGAAGATGAGTTTTACAGCTGCGGTGAGCATAAAATAATTGTGGATTACATGGGATGGAAAATTTGTCCGCTTGTTTGTTACGATTTACGATTCCCGATTTGGAGCCGTAATACAAAAAACAATCCCTATGATCTTTTAATTTATGTGGCCAACTGGCCCGAAGTAAGGAGTTATCCGTGGACGCAATTACTGATAGCACGCGCTATAGAAAATCAATGCTATGTTGCAGGAGTAAATCGAATTGGAATTGATGGAAACAACCTTAGCTATAGTGGCAATACTATTGTACTTGACCCGCGAGGAAATAAAATAAGTGCAACCCTAACGAACGAAGCAAGTGCCGAGACCGTTAGTTTATCTTTAGCCGAATTGAATACATTTAGAACGGATTTTCCGGTGTTAAATGATGGTGATGAATTTAATATCGTGTAAGTTTTATAAATTATAGCTTGAACCCTAAAGTAAGAGAGTTATTATAAATCTCAATAATACCAAGGGATCCTGAGTATAAGCTTTACTAGTTGATATTGGTACTATTTGTATTTGGTATTATACCATATCAACCCCTTCGGCGCTCTATTATCCTGTATTGCAAAAATCATAATTAGTCCTTCCTTAAAAACTCTTTAAGTCTTGTTAATAAACAATCTTAAGGCCTATTGTTAGTTTGTTTTCCGTTTATTTTCTTTATAAAAGAT
>JAYTBK010000095.1:0-1971 GCA_043737035.1 Bacteroidota bacterium
GTTTCTAATATCTTAATATGAAAAAATTTGAAACCGATATTTTTTATATGATCGTAAACGACGACGCCTTAGTAGAATTTATGGTAAAAAAAGGTTGCGTATTAAAAGCTAATCATGTAATGGATGCACAAAAAATGTCCGAAAGTTGTATTCCTAATTCTAAATTTTTTGTTTTGATGGAATCTGAGGGCGATTTTCACCTAAGTTCTGATACCAGGCAATTTGGAGCTTCAAAAGAATATGCAGCGCATGCGCATGCTTTGGCATTATACAGCACTTCAACGCCGCACAAAGTTTTAGGAAACGTATTTATAAAATTTTCGCGCCCACACACGCCCACAAAATTTTTCGACAATAGGCAAAAAGCTATCGAATGGTTAAATACATTCAGAAAGTAATTGATTAAATTTGCATCCAAAAGGTTTTAGAATGAAAGTATATTTAGATAATGCCGCAACTACAAAATTAGATGAAGAGGTGTTAAAAACAATGATGCCGGTTATGTTAGAAGATTTTGGAAATCCTTCTTCCATTCATGCATTTGGACGAAAAGTGCGTTCGCATATCGAAAACGCTCGCAAAACAGTTTCTAAACTTTTAAATGCTAGTCCCGCCGAAATATTTTTTACTTCGGGTGGAACCGAAGCGGATAATATGGCTATTTGTCAATCGGTTAGCACCTTTGGCATTACACATATTATTTCGAGCGAAATTGAACATCACGCCGTAGAACATACTATAAAAGTTTTAGAAAAAGAAGGTAAAATAAAAGCCAGTTGGGTAAAAATTGATAGCAAGGGTAATTTAGATTTACAACATTTAGAAGATTTATTAAAAAATAATCCCCGCTCGTTAGTATCGCTAATGCATGCAAATAACGAAATTGGCACATTATTGCCTTTGCAGGAAGTAGGGGAGTTGTGTAAAAAATACGATGCTCTGTTTCATAGCGATACCGTGCAAACTATGGGACATTATCCAATGGATTTACAAAAAATAAATGTACATTTTATTACCTGTGCGGCTCATAAATTTCACGGACCAAAAGGTGTTGGTTTTTTATACATTAATCATCAGCATAAAATTACGCCCTTTATTCACGGTGGTGCACAAGAGCGTAATATGCGTGGCGGCACCGAAAATGTGTATGGTATTGTAGGATTAGCAAAAGCTTTACAAATTTGTTACGACGAAATGGAACAACATCAAAAACACATTTTGGGTTTAAAAAATTATATGAAAGCCGAATTGGAGAAACACATTAAAGGGATTGAATTTAATGGTGAAACAAGTTTTGAAAAATCATTGTATACCGTTTTAAATTGCCGTTTTCCACATCATCCCGATGCTGAAATGTTATTATTTAATCTTGATATTGCAGGTATTGCCGCTAGTGGCGGAAGTGCGTGCAGTAGTGGCAGTAATCAAGGTAGCCACGTGTTGCGTGGGTTGGGTATTGATATGGAAAAAGCATCAGTACGTTTTAGTTTTTGCAAATACAATACCAAAGATGAAATAGATTTTGTTGTAAAAAAATTAGTTGAATTGTTAGTTTGAAAACACTACATTTAATTGAATTTTAAATTCTAAAAAAGATGAAAAAATTAATTCTCCTTTTTTGCATTGTTTTTTCGGTTGAATTGTTAGCGCAATTTCCAAACGTTTTAATAAGCACAACTAATAGCCCCGAAGAAGTTTCCATTGCTATTAATCCTAAAAACACCAACCAAATTGTAGCGGGCGCAAATTTAAATAATTCGTACCGAAGCAATGATGCAGGTGTTACCTGGTCCGTTCAAACACTTGTGTGCAACGCTTATGGTGTTTGGGGCGATCCTGTTTTAATTTGGGATACCGCAAACACATGTTATTACATGCATTTATCTAACCCGCCAAGTGGCGGAAGTTGGATTGATAGAATTGTTGTTCAAAAATCAACTGATTTCGGACAAAATTATACAACCTGTACTT
>JAYTBK010000096.1:0-5148 GCA_043737035.1 Bacteroidota bacterium
GGACGAAGTAAAAAAAGATTGGAGCAAAAAGCGCGACGGCATGAAATAATATTTTTTTCGAAGCATAAACCCCAAATGCCGACATGCCCAAATATTTAAAAATTATCACCTCCGTTTATCCAATCCCCAAAGTAATTTGTTTCGCAAGGTTTCAAAAAAATGTTGTCCATCAAGGTTAACTAGATTAAACCTAAAATCGGCTTTACGAATAATAAGTTCGGAACTTTGCGATACAGTTTGCGAGCGCGAATCGAGCGACACATTAAAATTATCATTGCGGCCCGAAACTTTAAAACTGATAATTTTATGGTTAGAAATTACAATTGGCCGCACGTTTAAATTATGTGGTGCAATTGGCGTAATGATAAAATTATCGGAATCGGGTAACATAATTGGTCCGCCGCAGCTCAACGAATAAGCTGTAGAACCGGTAGGCGTGGAAACAATTAACCCATCGGCAAAATATGAATTTAAAAAAACACCGTCAACATACGTATCAATATGTATCATTGCTCCCGATTCTTTTTTATGTATTGTAAATTCATTAAGCGCATAATTTACTTGATTAAAATCTACCGCGCGGTTTTCTAAAACAATCAATTCCCTTTTATCAAGGGTAAATTTTTCGTTTATTAAAAGTAAAATGGCTTTATAAAAATCTTCTTTGTAAACTGTTGCTAAAAATCCAAGTCTGCCGGTGTTTACGCCTAATACGGGTATACCCGACCTTCTTACAAATTCAAGTGTTTCCAATAGCGTTCCGTCTCCACCTAATGAAATTACAAAATCGGCTTTTGCAATAAGTTCTTCTGATGTTGAATAGGTTTCTAATTTTATGGAAAAATTGGCCGTGTTCGTTATAAATTCCAGGTAAGGTTTATAAACGATAACGCTAAAATTTTCTTTACCCGCCAGCATTAAAAGCTGCTCGAGATAAGTTGGAAAATTTTCTTTAGTATTTCTGGCGTATACCGCTATCGTCATACGTTGGTTTGTCTATTTCAAAAAATTAAATATTCAAAAAGTGAATAAATTCATCAAGCTTATCTTTTATCGCCGATTCAAAATTACTGTTTTGGAACGATGCTTTTACAGTATAGTTATATCTATAAAATGTTTGCAGTATGCGCGAAAGATCTTCAGTATTTACTTTTAATGTTACTTCCATTTTGGTACTGTCGGGTATTGACGAAACGTGCGCGCTTAAAACCTTAGAATCATTTCCTTCTACAATATTTGCAATTTGCGTTAAAGAGTAATCTGCTTGGTTAACTTCAAGTACAATAACTCCACCGGGGTTTTGCACCGATGCCATTGTTGAAATATTTTGTAATAATCCTTTCAGCGTAATGCAGCCTTTGTACAATTCTTTATCATCTAATACCGGAATTAGCGTAAGGTTAAACGACATCATTAATTTTAAAAGGTCGTACGTGTGCTGGTAGTTGTGTATTATAGGTTTAAGCAGGTTAACTTTCAACTCTTCCAGCGTTTCCTCGGGATGATTGTAATCCATTAAATCGTGCTCGGATACAATTCCGATTAATTCCCTGTCGTGTACAACAGCCAAATGCGATACTTTAAACTGCTCCATCCAATCGAGCGCGAGCTCAACCGTATCGCTGTGTTTTAATGGCGGAATTTCATCTGTTATTAAATCAGAAACTAACATATGCAAAAGTAATATTTATTTACAATAATGCAGCCCGGTTTAGAATGGCACTAATTAACAATAGTTAAACCCTTTGTAAAATAAAAAAACACAATTACAAAATTGTACGGCCATAATCTTTTATATTTGATAATATTTATTTTTAATGCTATCTTTTGATAATACAGAAAACGCGTTTAAGGCAAAAACCAACAACGATTTAAACCGCTCGTATTGGCTATTTAAATTAATTAGCAATCCATTACTTGTTAAACTAGGCGCTAAAACTGCACCACTCGGGTTAGCCGTAGGATTAAAAGGCTTATTTAAGAGTACAATATTTAAACAATTTGTTGGCGGCGAAACAATTAATGATTGCAACGCCACCATTAAAGAATTGGCAAGGTTTAATATTGGTACTATTTTAGATTACAGCGTTGAAGGAAAAGAGAGTGAAAAAGATTTTGACGCTTGCTGCGCGGAAACCATACAAACAATCACTAAGGCACAAAACGATAAACATATTCCGTTTTGTGTATTTAAAGTTACCGGGCTTGCACGTTTCAATTTACTTGAAAAAATTAGCTCCACAACGCTATTAAGCAGCGCAGAACAGCAGGAATATGATAAAGTAAAGCAAAGGGTTAACGCCATTTGTAAAGCAGCACATAACGCCGGACAATCCGTTTTTATTGATGCCGAAGAAAGTTGGATACAACCCGCAATTGATGAACTTGCCAATGAAAATATGGCGCAGTTTAACCAACAACAAGCCATTGTATATAATACGTTTCAGCTTTACCGCAATGATAGATTAGAGTTTTTAAAGGATACAATAGCAAAGGCAAAAATAAAAAACATTTATGTAGGCGCTAAGCTCGTGCGCGGCGCATATATGGAAAAGGAAAGAAAAAGAGCGATTGAAAAAAACTATATTTCACCAATACAGGATACAAAAGAAAATTCCGATAACGACTATAATGCGGCATTAGAGGTTTGTATGAAAAATATAGATCGGGTTAGCGTTTGTGCTGGCACACATAACGAACAAAGTAGTTTGCAGTTGATCAAATTAATGGCAGAAAATTTAATTGCACCCGAGGATAAACGTATTTATTTTTCACAGTTGTTAGGTATGAGTGATCACATTAGTTATAACCTTACTATTGCAGGCTATAACGTTGCAAAATATGTTCCTTATGGCCCTATAAAAGAAGTGATGCCTTATTTAATTCGCCGTGCACAGGAAAACACCTCGGTAAAAGGACAAACAGGCCGCGAACTCAATTTAATAATGAAGGAAAAAGCGCGAAGAAGAAAGTAGATTAGTTTTGTCTTACAAGGTATCTGTCCTTAATTTGGTTCAAAAGCTCTCGCTGAGTCAAAAAAGAAAGTGCTTAATTTTTGTTGGTCTAAAAAGGAAGATGTTATCCTGAACTTGTTTCAGGATCTCTGGTTTTAGAAAAAAATGCGCCATTATATTATTTAAAGCGTGGAAACTAATCTACCGGCTTGGGCGTAGCGTTATCCCCATTCTGACCTTTAAACGCGTCAAAGTCGAACGCAAGCGTAAACCTTAGCGTATTTTGTAGTGGGTTACGTTGGGTTATCGGAATTAAATATGCCATGTCTAAACCAAAAACATTATACCGTAAACCTATCCCTAAAGTAAAAAATTTACGATTGCCTTTTGTTTTACTTTCGTTAAAATACCCGGCTCGTACGGCAAAGGTTTTGGCATACCAATATTCCATTCCTAAACTAAAATTTATTTCTTTTAGTTCCTCCGCTGCTCCGCCCGGCGCATCACCAAACGATTGTAAAATCCCCTTAGCCACTGGAACATCGGGGTTTTTGCCGGACTCAATCACTTTTTGGTTTGTTGCAGGATCAATCTGATCGTAAGCTGTTTTATTACCTAACGAATCCAAGGCTTTTTTATAAACAGGCTGAGTTGGCACCAACAATTTATTTACATCGCCATAAAATCCAAATGAGTTGGCGTCATCTAATTGTAATTTTAAACCGCCGCCCAAACGCATATTAATTGGAATGTAATTTTTAACAGGCGAACCGTAAGATATCCGGTTTCCAATATTACTAACTACAAGCCCTACCGTGGCAACGGATTTATAATCGCCAACTTTAAAATTCTTTTTTGATTGGTAATACAAACCTACATCAACTGCCGCACCAGTTCCGGGTCTCGAATTAGAACTCCCGTAATTGCCAACTAAGTTTGATCGTATGTAACGGAACGCAAGTCCGGCCGAAAATGTTTCTGATAATTTTTGAGAATAACCTAAGTCAAGTGCAAATTCGTTAGGCCTGAACTGACCGATTGGATTCCCTACAATATCAGTAAACGTAATGTTTCCTAACGAAAAATACCTCAAAGATGCTCCAATAGCTTGGGTTTTACTGATTTTACTATAGCCGGAAACATAGTATAAATAAATATCAGGGACTAATTGTTTTAACCATGGTGTAACATTTATTGCAGCACCGGCTTTCTTTTCAGAAAACGCAAGTTTTGCTACATTCCAGTGTATACTGTTGGCGTCGGCGGGAGTTGCCGCACCAACCTCGCCCATACCGCCTGAACGGGAATCAGGACAAATTAATAAAAACGGAACAGCAGTTGTAATCGTATTAACGCGCCCGCTTAATTCTGCTTTATCGGGTAGAACCGCGACAGGCGCCTGTGCAGTTATATGAGAATTTAAAAGTAAAATGAAACCAAAGGCTCCTATAATTTGTATTCGCATTATTTTTTTCTTTAAAAAAGAGAGTATCAAATATATGATTAATTTAGAATAACAAGTTTTTCAATTTTTTCGGCTTTTTTCTGCGAATTGTCCGTAACCACTACTCTGTAAATGTAAACACCTCTCGCCAGTTTATCGCCAAAATCATCTTTTCCGTCCCATTCTATCCCCTCAAAACGAAAACCTTCATTATTTATTGTTTGGTTGATCGATTTTACCATTTTCCCCGTAATTGTGTAGATCTGTATCACCGCTTTTAGGGTAACGCAACATTGGTTGTGCTCGATAAAAAATTTTGTTTTGGTAGTGAACGGGTTCGGATAATTGAGTACATGTTTCAGCGCGAGTTCGGCTTGCTGAGCAACAATAAAATCGGTGTAAGAAGTAGACGAATTATTTTGAACGTCCCATACTTTAAGACTAATGCGGTGCGAACCTTCCGAAAGTTCATTAAACGGATATCTTATTTTACCTTTTTGATACGTATTTAAATCGGACGAATAATAATCGTTCAAAACAATTGGCTTGCTGGTATTTTCATCCAAAATAGCAACCGCATCATGTCCAATACCTGTCCCTAAAGTATTAATACCGCTTGAGTCGGAAATAAGCGCAAATATTTTTGGATTTTCATTAGTGAGTCCACCCGGTACAAATTTTTCATCATTCATGTAAAGGTTAATTGCCGGCCCGTCATTATCAGCAATTGCATTCTCGTTAAATCCACCA
>JAYTBK010000097.1:0-11928 GCA_043737035.1 Bacteroidota bacterium
CACAACTAGTTGGATTAATTGACTCGGCCTTGAAAAAAAATCAGGAACTAAACATTGTAATTCAAGAAATACAAATTGCTAAAAATGATGTAAGAGCCAAACGAGGAGCATTTTTACCTTTTATAAATGCAGGGTTGGGAGCAGGTGTTGAGAAAGTTGGCAGATATACGAGCCAAGGGGCTAGTGATGCTACTAACGAAATTTTACCCGGAAAAGCCTTTCCAGACCCCTTGCAAAACTTTGGATTGGGCGTTAATGCCTCATGGGAAATAGACATTTGGAAAAAATTGCGTAATGCTAAAAAATCAGCGTTGTACAGATATTTATCTACAGTTGAAGGCAAAAACTTTATGGTAACAAATCTCATATCTGAAATCGCTCATTCTTATTATGAATTAGTAGCATTGGATAATCAGTTGGATATTTTGAAAAAAAACATCGAATTGTATCAAAGTTCACTTGAAATTGTAAAGCTCGAAAAACAATCAGCAAGGGTAACTGAATTAGCAGTACGACGATTTGAAGCGGAGGTGTTAAAAACCCAAAGCCGCCAATATTACATCATGCAACAGATTACCGAAACCGAAAACAAAATTAATTTTCTGCTTGGTAGGTTTCCTCAAACGGTCGTAAGAAGTTCTAAAAATTTTACAGACATTGTAATTGATACTATTCACACAGGTATTCCATCACAAGTTTTATCAAATCGTACGGATATCAAACAAGCCGAACAAGCTTTAGTTGCTGCTAAATTAGATGTGAGAGTTGCTAAAGCGGAATTTTATCCTTCGTTTGTAATTAGGGCCGGAGTAGGATACGGCGCTTTCAATCCACAGTATTTGATAAAATCTCCTCAATCATTACTTTATTCTTTAGCAGGGGATTTAATGGCGCCATTAATTAACAGAAGCGCTATAAAAGCAAATTTCTATTCGGCTAATGCAAAACAAGTGCAGGCTGTTTATAATTATGAGCGTGCTATTTTAAGAGCGCATATTGAAGTAGTAAATCAACTCCCTAATATTGGCAATCTGAAAAAAAGTTATGATTTAAAAAATAAACAAGTGGAAGCTTTAACGCAATCTATTGATATTTCAACTACATTGTTTAAATCAGCCAGAGCAGATTATATGGAAGTGCTGTTAACACAACGCGACGCGTTAGAATCCAAAATGGAATTAATTGAAACTAAAAAAATGCAGATGCACGCTATGGTAAATATCTATCAGGCACTAGGCGGCGGCTGGCGATAATTGTTATTTATATATTCTTTAAATAAGAAAGCCGGTAAATTTTTAATGCCTTTTTTTATGAGTTTATATTTTAGTAGCATAAATAATTTTTATGTACACCATAAAATATATAAATAAAAATATATGAACTGCATTGTAGAAATTTGAACTATGCAAACAAAAATAACCCGCACAAACGTCGAAAAATTTATTCCACTCATCATTGGGAGCATGTTTACAAGCGTTTTATATCTCACCAATTATTGCAAAGTGTTTAGTGTGAATCTTGAGCTTGAAATGGTAAGTATAATGGTAATAATAATACTTGCCGGTGTTGCAGTATTTTTTATTTGGAAAATCGCAACCTATTACGGATTTGTAAAACCATCTTCACAAAATATAGAAGACTAAAATTAAACAACAATTATAATATAATAAAAATAACTGTAGTAAAAGGAGATTGCATTGGCCCGGAGATAATGGATGAAGTTTTAAAAATAGTAAAGTATACTTTTAGCTGTAGGAGAACACACGGTTAACCCTATCTTTTTTGAACCATTAAACAATTTTTTAACATCAAAACTTAAAATTTATATTTATGAGAAACTCATTTAAACCAAGGTCGATCACGCGAGTAAATGCACTATTAATTATTATTGGCACCGTGTCTGCATGCATTCTGTTGTTGAGTATAGTTCTTCATACGGATGTTGTAAGAATTGAACACGACTTCGAGGAATTTGCAACGCATCACTATTTTCTTACTGGATTCATTTCATTAGTTACCGTGTTGTTATGTTTAAAGTTCTATAATAATACTCCTGAAAACATTTACTCTTTTAATATTTTAAAACAACAAACGCGAAGGAAACGATTGATTAAAAAAATGGAGCGTTTGCAGGCATATAAAAAACAGTTAGGTTTAAAAATAGATACTGTTACGAGTAGGCTAATTGAAAAAGAAAACGTAGGTGTGTTTTCTTTTAGCAAAGATGATCTTTTAATTTCAATAGATGAGATAAAGCAAAGAGAAATAGATTTAGGAACGGCCCTAAAGTTAGGAAACAACTATCAGCACAAAGTAAAAATTTATTTTAAGGACATTGAATCAAATAAACATATTGAGACTACGGTATGGCAGTTCGATAATACAAGTTTAAGCATTAAAGGCGGTGTTGCTCTTCCAATTAGGAGCATTTACAAAATTGAGATCTGACAAACCAAAGTCTTTCATTTTTTTGGGACTAAAATTGAAGACAAAATCTATTATAAATAACACGATAATTAACTAAACCAAAAAATAAAATATGAAAAAAATAACTGTAGCAAAAGGCGATGGCATTGGCCCCGAAATAATGGATGCAACTTTAAAAATATTATTGGCTGCCGGTGCAAAAATTGAAATTGATGAAATTGAAGTTGGTGAAAAAGTTTACCTGGCTGGAAATACATCAGGCATAGCAAACGAGTCGTGGGACGTGATCCGTAAAAATAAAGTGTTTCTGAAAGCCCCAATTACTACGCCACAGGGTGGCGGTTACAAAAGTTTAAATGTTACTACGCGTAAATTTTTGGGACTATACTCAAATGTACGCCCTTGTATGAGCCTCTCTCCTTTTGTAAAAACCAAACATCCCGTAATGGATATTGTGATCATACGGGAGAATGAAGAAGATCTTTACGCTGGTATTGAGCATCAGCAAACCGATGAAGTTGTGCAGTGCTTAAAGTTGATTAGCAGGCCGGGTTGCGAAAAAATTGTGCGGTATGCTTTTGAATATGCTAAACAATATGGTAGAAAAAAAGTAACGTGTTTTACAAAAGATAATATTATGAAGCAAACAGATGGTTTGTTCCATCAGGTTTTTGATGAGATTGCAAAAGAATATCCTACGATAGAAAACGAGCATTGGATTATAGATATTGGCGCGGCAAAAATGGCAGATACGCCTGAAGTGTTTGATGTGATTGTAACTCTGAATTTATATGGCGATGTACTTTCCGACATAGCGGCGCAAATTGCTGGGTCAGTTGGTCTCGCCGGTTCGGCAAATATAGGTGAAGAATGTGCCATGTTTGAAGCCATACACGGTTCCGCGCCAAGAAGGGCAGGTCAAAATCTTGCAAATCCGTCAGGTTTATTGCAAGGTGCTATTATGATGTTAAACCACATTGGTGAAACAGCCGCAGCGGAAAAGATTCAGAATGCATGGTTAAAAACGATTGAGGATGGCGTTCATACCTATGATATTTTTAAAGAAAACATCAGCAAACAAAAAGTTGGAACGAATGAATTTGCGGATGCAGTGATCGCTAATCTTGGAAAGCAACCATCTACTTTAAAAAAGGTTTCCTATGATAATAGTTCGGCGTTGAACCTTCCAAAATATAAACGCGGTGTTCCGGCAAACAAAGAACTGCAAGGTGTTGATTTATTTGTACATTGGCAAGGCTTGGAACCGGCTGAATTAGCAACGATCATAAAGAAACTGGAAAATAATAATATCAAACTCTCAATGATAACCAACCGTGGTATTAAAGTTTGGCCTGATGGTTTTAAAGAAACTTTTTGTACTGATCACTGGAGGTGCCGTTTTAAACCTGTAAATGTTTCTAATATCTCTAAAGAAGCTATTGTAAATCTTTTGAGTTTAGCGATAACAAACAATATCGATGTAATCAAAACTGAAAATTTATACGCCTTTAATGGGAAACCCGCTTTTTCATTGGGGCAAGGACAATAATCAACACTTAAAAAACATAAAATCATGAAAATACATTTAATAAAAGGACACTTTACGAGCAAGGATGCTATTACGATTATTACAAAAATGATTGACGTAAAAATAAAATTTCAGGAAGAAAAAATTAAAAGTGCTGATAATGAAGAGGATGTAAAAATGCGGGAAAGCCGCATTAAAACATTGCAAAAAGAGTTATTTGAATCGCGAAAATTAATAGAATCTCAAGGAGATATGGTGTCTATTGAAAGCGAAATAAATTTAAATTAAACACGGCATGAAAAAGCAAAATAATTTTAGACTCATTGATGGCGAGTTTGATGCTGATGCTGCGCGAAATATTTTATTTACGCTTGTAAATAGTAAAATAAATTTTCATAGTATGGAATCTTTTGGTATTAAAGTAAGGAGCAGCGGCGATATTTCTTTCCACGAAAAACGAATTAAAGAATTATCGGTGACAAATGCCGAGATTAAAAAAGTAATGGATTATGCCGCAAAAAATAATATCCGGTTAAAAATCGACGGTACAATCAAAATCAAGTTACTTAATGAGGTTCTCTAACACCAACGTTTTATTTTCTGGTCGGAAGCTTATTATTGCCACCAAACATAAAAAAGAACGTGTTATCTCGCCCATTTTTACCGAGGCTTTGGCTGTAATTTGCTTTACAGATGATCGGTTGGATACGGATGAACTTGGAACCTTTACGGGTGAGATTGAACGGTTAGATAATGTTTTGGGAACAGCCCGAAAAAAATGCATGATGGCAATGGAGCTTAGCGGCTGTGATATGGCCGTTGCAAGCGAAGGATCGTTTAGTCCTCATCCTACATTAGGCTTTATACACGCCGATGATGAGTTGCTTTTATTTGTTGATCAAAAACATCACTTAGAAATTGCAGTGCGAGAGTTAAGTACAAATACAAATTTTAACGGAGAAAAAATTGACAGTGAAAAAGATCTTTTATCCTTCGCCAAGCGTACAAAATTTCCAGGGCACGGCCTAATTGTACGTAGAGCGCCCGAAAACAATACAGATATGGTGAAAGGGATTACAGATTATGCAACACTAAAAAATGTTTTTTATTCATTAATAAGTAAATATGGTTCGGCGTATGTTGAAACAGATATGCGCGCCATGTTTAACCCAACAAGAATGGACGTAATACAGTTAACGGCACAAAAATTAACCGATAAAATTAATTCGAGTTGTCCTATGTGTTCCACTCCCGGGTTTGGCGCGGTTAGTGCTAAACCCGGATTGCCGTGCTGTAATTGCGGCTTTCCCACAAAGTCAACTTTACTGCACGCATACCAATGCGTTAAATGCAACTATAACGAGAATAGATTCTATCCGAATGGTAAACGAACGGAAGAACCAACATTTTGCGATAATTGTAATCCTTAATTTTTTGCTACTGTGAGCAATTAATTTAATACATCACTTTAACCATATTTTATAATTTAAAAAAACTTAAAACCCAATTTAAAATAACATATGAATTTAGAACTTCTTTTCTCGAACCTTACGAACCCCGCGTTCTTATTTTTTATCTTGGGAATTATTGCTGTAAAACTTAAAAGTGATTTGGAGATACCGCCAAATTCTTCCAAATTTATTTCACTTTATCTTCTTTTTTCGATTGGCTTTAAAGGTGGACAAGAATTATCGCACGAAACCTTTTCTGCCGAAATAGTTTGGTCCATGCTTTTCGGAATTGTGATTTCACTTTTAATTCCGGTTTATACGTTTTTTATCCTTAAAAAAAAGATGAATGTTTACGATGCAGGCGCAATAGCAGCGGCGTATGGTTCGGTAAGCGCTGTTACGTTTGTTACAGCTGTTTCTTATTTAGAATTTCAAAAAATGGAATTTCATGGTCACATGGTTGCGATAATGGCCTTAATGGAATCACCGGCAATAATAATGGGCCTAATATTAATGTCTGTTTATAATAAAGAAGAAACCATGCGTATTAATAAATTATCGGTAATAAAACATTCTTTTACAAATGGAAGTGTTCTACTTATTTTAGGAAGTTTAATTATTGGGTTGTTGGCGAATGCAAAACAGGCCGAAGGTATAAAACCATTTACCAACGATCTATTCAAAGGCTTTTTGGCGATATTTTTGTTGGATATGGGAATAACCAGTGGCCGAAAATTAAGTTCATTTTTTTCAAACGGGTGGTTTCCCGTGCTATTTGCGATTATTGTTCCATTGGTTAATGGTTGTATTGTGGCTTTGATAAGTGGTTTTGTAACGCACGATGTAAGTAGTAGATTTATTTTTGCTGTGTTAGCCGCAAGTGCATCTTATATTGCTGTACCCGCTGCAATGAAGTTGGCTGCCCCTAAAGCAAATGAAGGTTTGTATGTTCCTATGGCACTTGCTATAACCTTTCCTTTTAATATTACGTTGGGTATGCCTATATATTTGGCGCTGATTTCTTAGGATAAAGAAATATTGCAAACACTTTTGTGTGGGAGAAACGAATATTTTTTTAAGGATAAAAAACGTATCAAAGGCCGTTTTTTGATCAACTTAAAAAACAACTCAATACCGAACTGAGAATTAAAGTGGATGAAGAATCAGGCTATCAGCAATTTCAAAATGGACTTTTACCGTTAAGGATTGTAGTGGAAATCCTTTGCCTGCCCCTCCTGCAAAGATTGCAACTGAAAGCCTGACCCGAAAGGGAACGGCCTGCTAAAAAGAAATTTTGGAAACAAAAAATTTAAGAAATACTGACTCTATTCCTAAGGTGTAAGTACTAATACTATAGAGAACAAAAGTTGGAGGTTGAACGGATCTGATAAGCTGAAAATGTTCGGGCGCGAATGAGGAAAAAGTTGTGAAGCTTCCGCAAAGCCCCGTTGCTAAAAAAAACCGCCACTTAGGTGAAAGTCAATTATATTTTTCAGAAAGGCCGTAAATAACACCAATTAATAAACAGCCAGTAATGTTTATGGCAAATGTGCCTAATGAAAAATCTAAGCTAAAATATTTTGTAAAAAACGTTTGTTATCGAGCAATACTGCCGATGGAACTTCCTAAGCCTACTAATAATAAAATCCTACCCATTACTTATTAGTTTTTAAATCTTGAAACGTAAATCGAAATCCCAATGGCAACAATCCCACTTACCAAAAATGTAGCCGATGGATTAAATGCGTACCATAGCACTCCGGCAAACGAACTTGCAATCATTGTAGCTATGCTTTGAAATGCTGAGTAGGCTCCAATTGCAGTGGCTGTATTTTCTTTCTTGCAAAGGTTTGTAATCCAAGCCTTAGCTGTGCCTTCCGTTGCTGCTGCATATATACCGTATAAAAAGAATAAAGCAATAAAAATCATTTTACTTTCCGCATAAGCCATACCAACATAAACAATTGCAAATAAAATTAATCCTAAAACAAATATTTTTTTCATTCCAATTTTATCTGCTAAAATCCCCAAAGGATAAGAGAATATTGCATAGATTAAGTTGTAAAAAATGTAAACACCTATAACGGTCGTATCGTTAAAACCTGCTTCTTTAATTTTTAATAACAGAAATACATCGGAACTATTGAATAATGTAAATACCAATAAAGCACTAACTAACTTACGATAGTTAGCGGGGCTTTTTTTCCAGTATTTTATAAAGTCCAATAATCGTGTTTTTGTTTTTGGCTTAAACTGTTCTTTCGGTTTTTCCTTTATAAAAAAAGTAAATGCTATTGCTATAACGCCTGGAAAGAAAGCGATAAAGAAAAGAGTTTTATAATTGTTGGGATAATATACCAGGTAAAGCAAGGCTGCTAATGGGCCAAGTACTGCACCCAAAGTATCCATTGAACGGTGAAAACCAAATACCCTGCCTTTTGTTTGAGGAGTTGCTTCATCAGATAATAAAGCATCTCTTGCACCTGTCCGCACTCCTTTTCCTAATCTATCAATTGAGCGTGCAAAAAATATCCATATTGGATAAATAAATATTGCCATCGTCGGTTTTGAGATGGCACTAAAGGCATATCCTATTTGAACAAATGGTAAACGTTTTCCCTTATTATCACTTAGTGTTCCAAAATATCCTTTGCTTAATCCTGCGGTAGCTTCTGCAAAGCCCTCCAATACTCCAATTAGAATAATAGAGAAGCCTATTGTTTTTAAATAAATTGGCATTACAGGATAAAGCATTTCGCTTGCTACATCAGTAAACATACTTACTAAAGACAGTATCCAAATATTTCGTGTAATTATTTTCACGACTATAAATTTATCTTAATTCCACCATTAAAAATAAAGCCGTCCAAAGGGGCGTATATTTGATTGAACTGTGGATTGGTTACGGTACCTGTATATATTGAGCCAAATCGGGTTTGACGAGTATCAGTATAGTTTTCAGCATTAACAAACAAACTAAAATGTTTCCACTTTTTTTCTGCTGATATTCCGGTAATCCAATAATCAGGGCTCTTTATTCCATTAATCAATTGTTGCGGACTAACATAAAATGCTTCAAAGGCAATTCTAAATTTCTTTTCTTTTTCCAGTAACAAAGTAAAATTTATCCTGTTGTTTGCCGTTAATGGAACTTGCATTAATGCTCCGTCATAATGAGTTTGAGCCATCACATAAGTATATCCTAAATAGGCTTTAAACCAACCCTTACCTATTTTTATATTTGTTTCTGTACCATAAGCATCAAGGTGTCCGTTGGCATTTTCAAAACTATAAATAGTGTTTGCTAAACTATCTTTATTAAATACCAATGGCTTGTTTAAAAACGTATAAAACACCATTTGATTGATACTGAATGTCCACTCATCAGCAAAAGAAGTTCGGTAATTAATATCAGCGTTTGCACCGTCACTGCGTTCTGCTTTTACATTATTAAAATTAATTGGCCGAACATTTTTAAAAACTTGCTCTTCTGCTTTTTCATTAAATACGGTTGGTGTTTTATATCCTAATCCTCCGCCAATTCTTGAGGTTACTTTGGGATTTATTTTAAACAAAGCTGATAGTCTTGGCAAAACAAAATAATCAGTACAGTTGCCATTATTGGCGGATTTTATCATTGCATAATCAAGTCGTAAGCCACTTTCTAAAACAAACCATTCTTTTACGTTAAACGTATTTTGAACAAAACCACCGGTAGTAACACTACTAAAACTTCTTACTCTGTTTACATTATTATTGCGTTCATTAAATTGGTCAGTCCAAACATTTAGTCCTGTAATCCATTCGCTACGTTGCTTGTGATTAATATAATTAACCTCGCTGAAAGTTGATAATTGATTGCCACCAAATTCATACGCTCGTTTTTTAATTGTACGGTCAAACCAACTTATGCTGTTTTTTATATTGAAACTCGAATTTGAATTTAGCTTGTGTTCAAAGCCTAATTGAGAAGTTAATCGTTTTGAATCATTTTGCTCAAAGTAAGAATGAATACTATCTCCATTATTTTTGAGGTATAACATATCTCCACCTGTTCGTGTTTCGGTGTTTCCATCAATACCGAATTTTAATTTGGTTCTTTCATTGAAATAATAAAACAATTTAGGATTAAAAGTGTATCGGTTAAATTTTGGAATGGCTGAAAAGCCATTGCCCGATGGGTCGTATGCTTCGTTTGAATTTTTGCTTCCTAACAATGTTAAGCCGAATTTCTTAAATCGTTGAGCATAAAATGTACTCAAATCTAATCCTAATCCAGTTGAGCCGTTGGCTAAAATTGTAAATTCTCTTTCTTGCGTTGGCTCTTTTGGTATTAGATTGATAAGTCCTGCAATTGCTCCTCCACCGTACAGAGTGGATGCCGAACCTTTTACTACTTCCACTTGTTTTAAATCTAATGGAGGGATTTGTAATAGACTTAACCCACCTGCAAAGCCCGAATATAAAGGAAGCCCATCTTTGAGTATCTGTGTATATCGTCCGTCTAAGCCTTGAATACGAATGGTTGTATTGCCTGATGATACCGATGTTTGTTGTGTTTGAATACCTGTACTCTCACTTAATATCATTTTGATATTGCTTGGTTGCATAGATATTTTTTCTTCTAACTCCTCGCCATTTATTAATTCAATGCGTGTTGGAATATCGGATATTGTTCGGTTGCCACGTGTAGTTGAAACAACTACCTCGTCTAATTCTTTCGATTCAGGTTCTAATTCAATAGTAAGAGGCTGTTTTTTTGTATAAGGGAAAATAATTTTTGTTTCATATTTTCCAAACCCAATGAAACTACATTGTAGCTTTTGTTCTCCATCGGGTATGTTTTTTAGTTCTGCAAATCCTAATGAATCAGTACTTATGGCAATGTTGGTGTTTTCAACTTGCACAATCGCCCCCGGAATGCTTTGTTCGTTGTGTTCATCAATTACTTTAATTTTTAATGTGTTTTGTGCGTATGTGCAATTCGCTATCAGCAACGATAATATTATTAGTTTTCTCATTTTAGAATATTGATTTAAGTTCAAAGGCTAGTACTTGACTGTTCAAACACAAAATAAATTTGACTTAAATCAAATAAGAAAAACGGAATGCCGTAGAAATAATTTTTGGATAATTACCGGAAAGGGTGGGTAAACCTTCGCTTTTTTTTCGCAAAATCGTTTTGAAATAACCATTTCAAACTTTAAAAAAGTAATTGGATCTTTTTCGAGCTTTTTAATTGAGAAATTTGAAGTTTGTTTTTCAGCAGAAATGTAGGTATTTGTTTCCTTCTCATAATTCTGCTTTTTCTCTGCATCATTACATTCAAAATATGCGGAAAAGAAGCATACCCCAATTATAACAACAAGTATTTTATTTAGAAAAAGGTTCACTGGCATAAAGCTGAGTAATAAAAAGCAAAAAAGTGTAAAAAAATCATTTCTCTACACTTTTTTTGTGGCCGTGCCAGGAATCGAACCTGGATCGTAGGCTTCGGAAACCCAAATACTATCCATTGTACTACAAGGCCTTTTATTTACAAATATAAGTATTAAATTTATGCTGCTTAATTAATTTGCATTTAAGCCACAAGGTATAATTGTATGGTATTCAGCTCGCAGATCTTCCTGTTCTTATTTTTACCGCTGTGTCTCTTTTTCTACTATTTTGTAGTTAACAAATATCGAAATTTAACTTTGCTGTTTTTCAGCCTCATTTTCTACATGTGGACCGAAACTCAATATGCCTGGTTAATTACAGGTTCTATTTTGTTTAATTATGGTTGTGGTATCTTTTTATTTAAAAGTAGCCAAAAGAAGATCGTTTTGGGAATCGCCGTTTTTATAAATGTCCTAGCTCTTTTTTTTTATAAGTATGCCGGTTTCTTTACTGTTATGTTAGACATCAGGTCCGATTTGTTTCATAAGGTAGTTTTGCCTTTAGGTATTTCGTTTTATACATTTCATTCTATATCCTACTTGGTTGATATATACAGAGGTAAGGTGAGCCCACAAACTAATCTCGTTAAAATGGGTTTATATATTGTTAACTTTTCTCAGTTAGTTGCAGGCCCCATTATCCGTTATCATGATGTAGAAAACCAATTATCTTATAGAACACACCTTGCGAATAAATTCAGGAACGGAATTAAATTATTTATTTATGGTCTCGCAAAAAAAATGATCATTGCCAACACACTGGGTGTTATGGCCGATGTTATTTTTGATAATAGTTTTGGCAGTTATACTAGCATGTATGCCTGGATAGGAGTTTTGTCCTATACACTTCAAATTTATTTTGATTTTTCGGGATACTCTGATATGGCTCTCGGTTTGGGAAAAATGTTTGGCTTTGATTTTAAACCCAATTTTAACTTGCCATACTCTGCAACCAGCATCAGAAATTTTTGGCAAAGGTGGCACATGTCACTTTCTTCCTGGTTCCGCGACTATGTTTACGTGCCGCTGGGTGGTAACCGGCATGGAAATGTAAAAACAGCGTTTAATTTGCTGCTTGTGTTTT
>JAYTBK010000098.1:0-5131 GCA_043737035.1 Bacteroidota bacterium
TATCGACTTTACTGAACACAATAATTTCTTAACTAGTTTTGCGAATATTAATGTTAGCAAATACTGTCCATCTTATGGTACCAAATGTTATCGAAAAATATTATCACCGGAAACAGTTGCAACACCGTGGCAAATTTTAAAATTAACTAAAACAGAACTTTTTTTAGAATCCAGGTTAGGAAAGGGTTATCGCTTAAAGTTTTCACGATAATCAGAAACATGAAAGTTCAATTGCATTAAACCATAAAAGAATTAGAAATTATGATAGAATCAAAAAAGTATTGCAAACATAATCACCGCGGTTCAATTTTTCAAAAAACGATATTATCAATTTTTTTTATAACATTTTTAAGTTTAAATATTCCTTTATTCTCCCAATAAAGTATAGATAACGACAAAGCCCATCGCCGTTATTGGTATTACCGTACAAGGATGATTAATGATTTTATGAAAATTGGCAAAGAGCAGGGTGCGTGTATAGTCTTCGCGAAGAAAAAATTATATCACAATTACTAAATTTAATTGAAATGAAATATTTGTGTTTGTTGCTTTTATTAGGTGTCTTGGTTACCAGTTGCAAAAAATATCCGGAAGGCGGCTTTACTAAACGAGGACCTAAAAATATCATTGGCACATGGAAACTGACCTTGTATGCAGTTAATGGTATTGATAGCACTGAACTGATTATTTATAATAATGATGAAAGTTACAGAAAAATGATTTGTAACGTGCCGACAATAATCCTATAGTTCCTGAAGAAACTTACATTGACGAACAGGAATACAATACCTACATAAGTGAGAAAGAATTTGAGGTGATACCAAATCCAAGTTCAGGACGCGTAATAATTAAAACAAAAAAAATGACAGAACAAGAGATTATGTCAATTCGAGTTTACGATATCAAAGGGCAAATAATTTTATCGTTCGATGATGTTACCGCCGAAAAAGAAATTAATTTAGAATCATACAGCAAAGGAATTTATATGGTTCATGTTCTGTCGAGCACCGGTAGAAGTATGAGTAAAAAAATTGCGATTGTAGAATAGAATTAATTTAATTTGATATGAACATAGTATGAACTCATAAACTATGAGATACACTAAAAAACGCAGCTAACAACGAAAATCGATATTATTAATTAGCAGATAAATAACTGACTACCGGATAATGATCTGTCAAAGTTTCCGTTAGGTGATAGTAATTTTTGCATTTAAATGCACTGCTGTGTAAAATATAATCAATCCTAAACCTTGGGAAACTGCCGGCGTAAGTTTGCTCAAAACCCAAGCCCGCTTCCATAAACGAATCTCTTAAATCTCCTTTTATCGTGCGGTAAACAAACGAAGCCGGCGTATCGTTAAAATCTCCGCACAAAATAATTTTATACTTACAGCTTCGTATGTGCGCGGCAACAATTTCGGCTTGGTTGGCTCGTTTTATAAAGGCTTTTTTTATTCGCCGTAATATACTTTTACTGTTTTCTACTTCATCTTTTATTTTGCCGGTATCACTTTGTATGGCCTCCATAAATTTATAATTGGCTTTGCTAAAACTTATACTTTGCAAGTGCATATTGTAAATTCTAACTGTATCGGTGTTAATGATCACGTCGCTGTAAATACATAAATTGTTGGTCCGCGTATCAAATTCTATCTTCCCTTTTTTAACAATGGGATATTTTGTAAACGTTGCAATGCCCCAATGATCGTACTTCCTGAGTGTTGTGGTGTATTCGATGTGCGAATTTTTTGTACTCAGCAAATTGGTAAGCGTATCCACATTATTAAAATCACCTTTTTCTTCTGATGTATAAAACTCTTGTAAACAGAGTATATCAGGGTTTTCTTCCGCTAATGAAGTTAAAATAATATTACGACTCTGTTTATTTTTACTCCAATTATATAAATCAAATAACATTGAATTATAACTCATCACTTTTACATCTTTATTGGAAACGGTTTTATCGGAAAAATTTATTTGCATAAAACCAAAACAGGTTGGGATAGTAAAAAGCAATGCCACACTCGAAAATATGGCGTGTACACGAAATTGCGTAAGCCAGTAAACTACCACTAACATATTTAGGATAACAAAAACAGGAAACGTTAGTCCAAAAAATGCAACGGCCCAAAAGTTAGCAGGAGATATGTATTTGGCGCAAACCGAAGACAAGAGGCACACTATTAAAATATAATTGATCCATAATAAAATCCTGTTAAACCGTGAAAGCTTTTCGGAATTTCTTTTAATTACACGTACGCGTAATTCGGAAATGGATATATTGGTGATAAAACTAATAGCCGAAAGTTATGTTAATAATCCGTCTTTCATTACCAATTTTCTATCGGTAATATTTGCAAGAGCATCATTGTGTGTTACTACAACAATGGTTTGCTTTAGTTCATCACGAAGTTTAAAAAATAATTGATGAAGATTTTGTGCATTTTCGCTATCGAGGTTACCGCTTGGTTCATCGGCAAAAATAACTTTAGGGTCGTTAATTAAAGCCCTTGCAACGGCAACGCGTTGCTGCTCACCACCCGAAAGCTCCGATGGTTTGTGGGTCCCCCTTTCTCGTAAACCTAATAAATCTAAGAGCGCTGTAGCTTTTAATTCTGCCTCCTTTTTAGATTTTTTATTTATAAACGCGGGAATACAAACGTTTTCCAATGCCGTAAATTCTGGTAACAAATGATGGAATTGAAAAACAAAACCAATATACTGATTACGAAATGCTGCCAGTTTTTTTTCGTTTAAGGCTGTAATATTTGTGTTATTGAATAATATTTCGCCCGACGTTGGCCTGTCTAACGTTCCTAAAATTGTAAGTAGTGTTGTTTTTCCTGCACCCGAAGATCCAACGATGGATACCACTTCAGCTTCTTTAATGTGAAGATCAACACCTTTTAAAACGTTGAGTTGGCCGTACTGTTTTTTTATATTTTTAGCAATGATCATTTTTACAAACCCCTTAATCCCCTCTTTTTAGAAGGGGAACGTTTAACGCCCCATAAATTATTTACTTAACACTTTTAATTCTGTCCTTCTGTTTCGGGCTTTGTTTTCGGGCGTATCATTTGGTGCTTTCGGTTTCGTATCGCCATAGCCTTTATACGACAAGCGTGCAGGGGCAATACCGCCTTTCTCAATCACATAATCATAAATGGCTTTTGCCCTGTTATTGGATAATGTTTTATTAAATACTTTATCGCCGCTGTTATCCGTATGCCCACTAAACTCTATTTTTAAGGTAGCGTTTGTTTTTAAAAAACTAATTACCTTTTGAAGTTCGGCTTTCGACTGATCTTTCAAATCCCATTTGTTCACATCAAAAAAAATGTTTTTTAATTCTATAATTCCTGTATCAATTGGTTGGAGTGGAATTTCTAGTCGGTATGGTTTGCTGTAATCGGCAACTTTATCTTTTAACGAAAAATTATCGCTGTAAAATAAAAACCCCGGCTTACTTACATTTACCAAATAATTATGATTGGAAGTAAGCGTAACCAAGAATTCGCCGGCGCTGTTGCTGAAAGCTTTCGTAACCGATTGTTGAGTTTCCAAGTCGATCAGTTCAAAAGAAGCATCTGTTGGAGTTTTAGTTTTTGCATTGTATGTTAGCCCTTTAACGTATGTAATTTTTTCAGGCCTCAAAGCTTCCGGTAATTCAAACTGGTAAATATCCAAACCACCGTAACCGCTTTCACGTTCACTGGCGAAGTAAGCGAGCTTACCGTTAGCATCAACTAATAAACTGTTTTCGTCCGTTACCGTATTGATTGGATATCCAAGGTTCGTTGGAGTTCCCCACGTTCCATCTGCTTGCTTTCGACTTACAAAAATATCCAATCCACCCATTCCCGGATGTCCTTCGCTACTGAAATATAACGTCTGGTTATCGGGATGTATAAAAACACTTTCTTCTTTAAACAACGTGTTAATGTTATCCGGTAACCGTACAGCCTCGCCAAACTTGCCGTCTTCACCCACAGTAACCGAATAAATATCAGGATTTTTAATTCCTTCCCTGGTAACTGTTCCTCTAATAAAATAAAGCGTTTTACCATCGCTGCTAAAACTTGGTTGCGTTTCCCAATTGCGTGTATTTACTTGCTGGCCGGCGTTTACAGGAACTGTCCATTTGCCATTTTGCTTTTGCGAGTAAAATATATCGCAACTACCGTAACCTTTTCTATCTGGTGAACCGTAATCACCACTCATTTCAATACACGATGCGAAAAACATAAATTGTCCGTCGGCGCTCAATGTCGGCGCTCCTTCATTGCCAGCCGTGTTTACCGATGGAATAGGATTTGCAATTTGCCACCCCTCTTTATTTTTTTGACTAATAAAAAAATCTTCCTGATGCCCGCCACCAGATCTTATATTTCGGGTAAACATAAACGTATTTCCATCAGCAGTTAAGGCAGGAAAATATTCGTACTCAGAAGTATTAATTCCCGGCCCAACGTTTACAGGTTTAAATGGTTGAGGATTTTTTAAAGCATTTGCGCCAAATTTTGCATTTTTTAAATATTGGGTGGCTTGCTCTTTTAAGTTTGGATTTATACGTTCAAATTTTAAAAAGCTTTCTAAATTTTTAACAGCGTTATCGTAGTCAGCAATGAAAAGTTGAGCAATACCCAAATCAAAAAAGTTTCGCGGAAAAAATTTAGGATTTATATCAATGGCTTTTTGAAAATGAACGATTGCTTCTTTGGTTTTTCTCTTTTCCATTAATAGATATGCCAAAGCTGAATGTGCTTCTACAAAATTGGGGTCTTCTTGTAAAGCTTTATTTAAAAGCTTCTCGGCTTCCTCATCCTTTTTAACTTCATAGTTTTTTTTACCTTCTTCAAAATTTTTTATTGCTTTTTTATTAATGCTTGTGTAAGTTCCGGGAGGCAGTGCTGGTTGCTGGCAGTAGGAATTAGCGCAATAAATCAGTAAAAGGAAAAAAAGTATGAAATGCCTCATTATGGGTTGAATGTGTTTTATAAATATAACAAAATATCTTATAAAGGTTACAGAAATAAAGGGAGGTAACTGGAAAAAAGCGGTGAGAATTTTTGAGAAACTTCTTAAGATGCGAGCCAACCAAATAATACAATTTGAAGTGAATTAAAACC
>JAYTBK010000099.1:0-1956 GCA_043737035.1 Bacteroidota bacterium
GCCGTTAATGAACCCATTAAAAATTACGCGTCCGGCTCGCCCGAACGTAAAGAATTGCAAGCGATGTTAAAACAATTGCGAAGCGAGGAAATTAGTATCCCAATGTATATTGGTGGGGAAGAAGTTGAAAGCAATGTTTTAGTTCGTCTGCATCCGCCGCACGATCATCATCACATCTTAGGTCATTTTCATAAAAGTGACAAAACGCATGTAGATAAAGCTATTAATGCCGCATTAGCTGCGAAGGAACAGTGGGCAAACCTTGCTTGGGAGCATCGTGCAAGTATATTTTTAAAAGCTGCCGAGTTAATTGCCGGTCCTTACCGAGCTAAATTAAATGCCGCAACTATGTTGGGACAAAGTAAAAACGCGTATCAGGCAGAAATTGATAGCGCTTGTGAGATCATTGATTTTTTAAGATTTAATGTTCAGTACATGTCCGAGATTTACGCCGAACAACCTATTTCTGGTCCCGGCGTTTGGAATCGTTTGGAGTGGCGCCCGTTAGAAGGTTTTATATACGCGTTAACTCCGTTTAATTTTACGGCCATCGCCGGAAATTTACCCACGAGTTGCGCTATGATGGGAAATGTTGTTGTTTGGAAACCGAGTAATACGCAAATATACAGTGCCAATGTATTAATGGAGATATTTATAAAAGCGGGAGTTCCGAATGGTGTTATTAACTTAATTTATCCAAGTGGGCCGGATGCCGCTGAAGTAGTATTTAACCACAAAGATTTTGCTGGAATCCATTTTACAGGCAGCACAGAAGTTTTTCAAAATATATGGCAAACCATCGGAAATAATATCCACAAATACCGTTCGTATCCACGAATTGTTGGCGAAACAGGTGGTAAAGATTTTATTATGGCGCATAAATCGGCTGAACCAAAATCTTTAGCTGTTGCAATTTCAAGAGGCGCATTTGAATACCAAGGACAAAAATGTTCTGCGGCATCGCGCGCTTACATTCCATCAAATTTATGGGAAGAAGTAAAAGAATATATTTTGGCGGATTTGAAAGACATGAAAATGGGCCCTACAGAAGATTTTACAAATTTTATTAACGCCGTTATCGATGAAAAAAGTTTTGACAAGCTTTCAAAATATATTGATGCCGCTAAAAAAGACAATGATGTTAAAATAATTGTTGGAGGTAATTACGATAAAACAAAAGGTTATTTTATTGAACCAACTATTATTTTGGCGAAAGATCCAAAATACGTTACCATGTGTGAAGAATTATTTGGACCTGTACTAACTATTTTTGTGTATGATGAGAATAAATTTGAAGAAACATTAGAGTTAGTGGATTCAACTTCTCCTTATGCATTAACAGGCGCTATTTTGGCTCAGGATCGCTATGCGATAGAGTTGGCAACTAAAAAATTAAGTAATGCGGCCGGTAATTTTTACATCAACGATAAATGCACAGGCGCAGTAGTTGGTCAGCAACCATTTGGTGGCGCACGCGGAAGTGGAACGAATGACAAAGCCGGAGCAAAAATAAATTTATTGCGTTGGGTTTCTCCGCGAACAATTAAGGAAACCTTTACTCCACCCACCGATTACAAATATCCTTTTTTGCAAGCTGATTAATATAACGAATGCAATAATTCATAAATCCCGAAATTTTTTTCGGGATTTTTTTTTAATTGTTTCCTAATTCATTAAATGTATATTTATACTAAAAAATGCATCTCCTGTCCTCTAAAAACATGCCCTCATCTAACAATGCCTCATTTAAAAATTTCAATTTAACCAAGCATCCAAACCAGTTTTATGAAATTACTGTTATGGATAATTCGGAATTTGGTTTCGAAGAATTAAAACAGTTAATTTCCGCGCAAATAGAAATGGGTTGCGATCGGTTACCGGTTCTAGTAATGTGCGGTGTATATACCACAACTGAAGTGAGCTTTATGAACCACCTAAGCAAAAATATAAACGATC
>JAYTBK010000100.1:0-5127 GCA_043737035.1 Bacteroidota bacterium
AAGTTTTGTAAAGTTGGTTTGCTTCTTACAGTAATTTTGTTGATTAAAACCCAAAATTGTTCCGCTCAACAATTTAATTTTGATTCTATTTTAAATTCAAAAGCAATTTTGATCACGGTTAAGCAACATTCGAAAAAGTACCGGCTTCAAATTATTTATACTCAAATTACACGAAACAATAATAATGTGCCGACGTTTAAAACGTATACATATCTGCTCGATTCATCAAATTATTTCTACTGTGCCTCGCTCGTTAAACTTCCGTGTGCCATTATTGTTCTGGAGAAATTACATGCGCTTAACATTGATAAAGAAACCATTATGTTTACCGATAGCGCCAATACCTGTCAGCATTCGGTAAAAAAAGATACAACATCAGTAAATGGTTACCCAAGCCTCAGTCAATATATTAAGCGAATGTTTTTAGTAAGTGATAATTTTGCTTACGGACGAACGTACGAATTTTTAGGCGTTGATTATTTGCATAGGCGGCTTAACGAACTCGGCTATAAAAATATGCGTATCGTACATCGCTTTGACGGTGACTGCAAAGGATTTGATAATACGACAACCAATCCTGTATCATTTTACTCTGAAAATTTGACAACACTATATAAGCAACAACAACAAACTGCCACGTTGCTTTATGCAAATCCGCTTGGCGTAATTAAAATTGGGAGAGCTTATTACAACGCACAGAATAAAAAAAAAAATGAACCAAAAGATTTTTCATCTATGAACTATATTTCTTTACAAAATATACATTCTATTTTACAGCGTTTAGTTTTTAATGAATACTATTCTCCTATTCAGCAATATCATATCAATGCAGCCGATCAGCAATTTTTAATCAAATATCTTACTATGCTGCCAAAAGAAAGTTCGCATCCTACTTACAACAAATCGTATTTTGATAGCTATAAAAAATATTTTATTTATGGTGATTCTAAAAACACAATTACTAACAGTGACGTCAAGATCACCAATATTGTTGGTCAATCGTACGGTTTTATGGTTGATTGCGCATACATTCATAATCAGAAAACTAAAATAGAATTTATGTTGAGCGCAGTAATTTATGCGAACGATGATGAAATTATTAACGATGGTAAATACGAATACGGTTCAATAGCTTTACCCTTTTTAGCGGAATTAGGCAGGCAGATGTATAATTATGAATTGCAAAGGAGATAAATGGACAATATAACAACTAAGATTTTAATACGAATAGACGAACCTAAATGTGCTAAAAAAAGATTCGTGTTTCTTGTTCATTCGTAATTACTTATATGAATAATAGTATAGAAAGAATAAAACGTTTAAAAGAATTACTTCTCATCGAAAGAGAAGAAGACTTTTATCAATATAAAGAGCAATTTTTGCGCGCCAACATTGAGCAACGAAAAAAAAATGGTGCCACCTGGTATCCAATTCAAATCTTATCAAACGAAATCGGTTATGCAGATTATGTTCACCTTGAAGTCGAGCGCACAAATTCGACGGATCTTCCCCATCAGTTTAGTAGCGGTAAAAATATAAGTTTATTTTCTAATAGAAACCCGAATGAAGTAAACGAAGTTACCGGTACTATTAAGCAGTCGGGTAAAAACAAGTTAAAGATAATTATGCACACCGATGAATTACCGGATTGGGCGTATGACGGAAAGATAGGCATCAACATTCAGTTTGATGACAACAGTTACACTGAAATGCAAAAAGCCCTTGATGAAGTAATTAACACAAAACACAATAGAATTTCGGAACTCCGTGAAATTATTGAAGGCATTGATGCGCCGACATTCGAGCAAATTGATGAAAGCGTTATCGTACCACAATTAAATATTTCTCAAAACAAAGCAGTGCGTCATATCATTTCAGCAAATGACGTTGCGGTTGTACATGGCCCGCCAGGAACAGGTAAAACTACCACCATAGTGCAAGCAATACGTTTGGTTTTACAAACGGAAAAACAGGTTTTAGTGTGTGCTCCAACCAACACGGCAGTTGATTTGATAACTGAAAAATTAATTGAACAAGGTATTAATGTTCTACGTGTTGGACATCCGGCAAGGGTTTCCGAGGATTTACTAAAAACGACTATTGATGGACAGATTCAACGCCATGAAAGTTTTAAAGATATAAAAATGCTGCGACGTAATGCTGAAGAGTATTTTAGAATGGCCGGAAAATATAAAAGATCCTTTGGAAAGGAAGACGCTAAACAACGCACATTGTATTATACCGAAGCTAAAAATTGCATTAAAGAATCTCGTTTACTGGAGGATTATATTGTAAACTCATTATTTGAAAACGCTCAGGTAATCTGTTGTACCCCGGTAGCAACAACTAACAGGTTTTTAGCGCGAAAAAACTTTAACACCTTGTTTTTCGATGAGGCCTCACAAGCTTTGGAAGCTATATCATGGATTCCAATTTTAAAGTGCCGTCGTGTAATTTTTAGTGGTGATCATTTTCAATTGCCGCCTGTGGTTAAAAGTATGCAAGCTAAAAAAGAAGGGCTTGATAAAACCATTTTAGACCGTTTATCGAAATATAAAAACGTTTCAACGCTTCTTACCCGCCAATACCGAATGCACCAGCGTATAATGGAGTTTAGCAATTCTTATTTTTATGATAATAAGTTGGAGGCTGATATTACAGTAAAAGAAACTCTCTTAACCACAAATGATGAGTTCGATATTTTGTACAAACCTGTTGAATTAATTGATACAGCTGGCTGCGGTTTCGATGAGTTGCAAAATCCTGAAACGCTGAGTTTATCAAATATAGGAGAGGCCGATCTTTTGTTTAAACATTTAGAGCTATTGCTCCAACATTATACTTCCGCGGTGGGTTCTCCACTAATAAGTGTGGGAATTATTTCGCCTTACAAGGAACAAATTGAATTACTGAAAGAAAAATTATCAAGTTTCGATTATTCCGTCTATCCGGTAAGTGAACTTGCAGTAAAAACCATTGATGGTTTTCAGGGCGAAGAGCGCGATGTAATTTATATTTCCTTAGTAAGAAGTAATTCCATTTCAGAAATTGGGTTTTTATCGGATGTAAGGCGAATGAATGTGGCATTGACACGCGCAAAGAAAAAACTCGTGGTTGTTATGGATACGGCAACTATAGGGAGCCATCCATTTTATAAGTCATTTATTGAGTATTGTGAATCATACAATTTCTACAAATCAGCGTGGGACTATTTATATGAAAGTTAAAATTAAATTTAAGGGGATTTAATTTCCCGTTTTTTGATACCACAATAAAATTATCGTTTCATTTCAACTTATCATATTGGCATTAAATTAAATTATGTGTAATATATTTTTACTTAAAATCTACATTATGAACAATTTATTTAGAGGATTATTAGCAGGTTACGGAGCAAAAAAATTGGGCGGTGGCTGTCTTGGAACAATATTAGTGTTTGTAATAATATGGGTTGTACTAGGTCAGTGCGAGCATACCGGAGGTTATTAATAACAGTGCATATTTTTTTCTATCGAAAAATACCTTGTTTTAAAATTGATATCCTAAAATTACCTTTGCATAAAATGGAGTTCCAGGTGTGTAATGTAGTTCACTAACGGATTGAGTTTCATTTTTCAAACGGGTTTCAGTATCAAACTGCGCTTCATTCCAGTTAACGTTCAATAGGTTTTCAATTATGAGGCCGAACTTTAGTTGTTTAGTTTTATAGCTTGCACTTAGATCTAACACGTTATAACCAAAAGCTGTTACTGAATTGGATTCGTTTGCCGGCCTATCTTGCATATATCGATAACGAATCCCTCCTTCAAAACCGGTTTTTGTTTTTACAGTTAAGCCACCCACGGATGTAAGTGTAGGTGCTAAGGGTATATATTTGTCTACCTTTTTTTCGTCTCCAAATAATTCATTTATCAATCGCCCTTTCGACAAATTGACATCGACATCCAAAAACAACCACGGTAATATTTGTGTTCTTCCGCTAAAGTCTACACCATAACGGCGGCTCGCACCCTTATTTTCAGTTGTACCATCGTCGCCGACAAAAACAAGTTCATTACTTAAATCCATAGCCCAAACAGCCGCAGAAATAGCGGTTTTTTTAATGTGAAACAAAGTTCCAATTTCAGTGCTCACCGCTATTGGCAGTTGATGATTATTTTTATTCTGTACCGTTGAGCGCGCATCGTTTGAATGAAAACCGCTGCCAGTATTAAAAAAAAATTGTAGCTTATCCGCAACAGTATATATTAAATTTAATTTAGGATTTACGGCTGACTGATAATTATAGCCCGAATAATTTTGATGTGTTGAGTCCGTTGAGATTAAATCTTCTACATCAAAAATAAAATAATCGTAACGCGCTCCAACTTCCAATCTTAAATGACTGTTGAACCTAAATGCTTCGTTTACATATACAGAATTTGAACGCTCATGAATTAACGCATGCCCCGTAGGCGCGAGGCGTTGTCTTTTCGGAGCATGCCATAATTGGTTTTCAATTTCATCGGCGCGGAATGCTGCTCCAATGGTAAATTTATTGTACAAGTTAAATAATTTGTGGCCTACAGTATATTTTGTATTCAATCCTTTAACTGTACGGTTATCACCTTGTTCAATCATATCACCATTAACGGTGTCTTTAAGAAAAAAAGTGAAGTTAGAAAACAGTTTAAATCTGTAGGTGCTTGCATTAGCTTGCGTTTCAAATTCGCCCGACCCTAATTTAGCCGTGTAAATTAAATTATAATTGTTGCGTTGCGTTGTGCCACCCTCCAGCGGATCAATGCTGCCATAACGCGTTATCAATCCACTTGCAACTGCTCGTTCCGGTATTTGCCCCGAGGCATTCCACGACGAACCAAAACCTGACACAGAAAATTGCAACTTACTTACATCGTTAATATTGTATGTTGTTTTACTGTATATGTTGGCTCTTTTAAAGTTCTGATCAATTTTAAAGTAACCCGAATTATTAATTATATCTGTTGCAAAATACGATGTTACTTTGTTGTTATTAATTGGAACTTTTAGTAGAGCAAGTGCACGTGTGCTGGTAATGTTTTTTGCGTCCGGAACTGAACCACCTTCTATCTGCATCAAATTATTTGGTAGTGAATCATATGTTTT
>JAYTBK010000101.1:0-1955 GCA_043737035.1 Bacteroidota bacterium
AATACAATTTCACAATCGCCAACTAAAACAACAGCGGGTGGCGGAATAAAAGGATTTTCTGATTTTTATACGTTTGCCGATCTTCAATCGCCTCTAGGAAACGCAAGTGCGGAAGACTGCGCTAATTATACCGTAAGTTTATTTTCTGATTTGACACGCATGGTAACCATGCAAAATCTTTACCATGATGGCGGCTATAGTTCAACCGGGATAAGCACTGAACTAATTGAAAAAATTTCGGGTTAAAAAATTACGTTTTTGCAATTGCTATTTTGCCGGTTTATAATTTAGATATAAGCGCCGACGAGCACTTTGATTTTGATGTACTTTCAATTACGTCAAATGAAAGCGTTTATAGGATCATACACGAATTAAATAACGATTTAAATATTGAACTGGAATTACAGGAACTTTTAGATTTTACACATAAAGAAGGTGAAGATTTCTATTTTCCTGTTTACGGCTACACGTACGAGGAAATAAATATTGATTTTCATCTGCTTCCTAACCTAACGTCTTATCAGCCAAAAAAACAACCAACTATTAAGCAATTGCCTGATCTTTTTGCCGGGGAAATAGAACATACAACTAAACTATTGCCGGAATTGGATAAAACTGATTACTTTCTTTTAATAAAAGGCGTTAACCGATATTTGTACAATCATACAGTTTTAGAAACCCTGCAACAAAACAAACAATTTACCGCTGTACACGAAATCTTTTTATCGGATATAAAAGATAAAAAATCGCGAAGCAATTTATTGTTTTAAAAGTTTAACCCAACCTATTAACGCTACAATTGCCCATGTAGCCTCGAGTACGATAAAAGGGGCAGAATGTAATAAAATGCTGCCATAGCAAGCAAAAACGCCTCCAATTAAATTTAAAATAAAATATAATTTACTATTTGACGAAAAGTAGTTAAATGTGCTTAAAAAAAATGCAAGCAATATAAAGGAAACGCCAACAGTGCTCACGAGATCGGTAAAATTCATGTTTCAAAATTACTGATTTGTATTCCCGCATGCTTTAATTGTTCCCAAAATTCGGGGAACGATTTTGATACCACATCTGCATCATTTATTTTTACACAATTAACTTTTAAACACAAAGCCGCGAAAGTCATCGCCATGCGATGATCATTGTAAGTGGAAATCTCCCAATTTTTTTGTAAAGCAACATCAATATTTCCATCGAATGAAATGGTATCAGCGCCAACATTTAAAACAATTCCGGCTTTATTAAATTCAGTTTTTAGCGCTTCAATTCTATCCGTTTCCTTAACTCTCAATGTTCTTAAGCCCGTAAAATTAAAAGGGCGGTTTAGTGCTACACAAGTGCACACAAGGGTTTGGGCAATATCAGGACAATTATTAAAATCAAAATTAAATTTATCTCGCGCCGAAAATTCCTTATTAAAAATAATAATTTTATTTCCGTCATAACGGGTTTCAATTCCAAAACTCTCAAAAACAGTTGCGCATAGTGAGTCGGGTTGCAAACTGTTTTTAAAAAGCCCGGGTATTGTAATATTTATTTTTTTGGTGGAACCCGCTGCTACGCTGTAAAAATAAGATGCGGCACTCCAGTCATTCTCTATTGTATAAATATTTTTATCAAATGTATAAGGCTTAGGTTTTACAATAATGGTATTATCAGTTTTATTAATTTCCGAGCCAAATTCGTTCATTACGGCAATCGTCATATCAATGTATGTGGGCGATACTATTTCGTTTTCAATGGTAAGTTCAATTCCATTTTCAAAATAAGGTGCTGACAGAATCAACGCACTAATAAATTGACTGCTAACATTTCCGCTAATACTTGCTCGACCTCCAAGTAATTTTTTTCCACTAAGCAAAAGCCAGGCAAATATATTTTAACGGGATCTGAAAGATTGCAGCAAAGGCCAATTATAGATTTGGTTGAAGTACTGCGGCAGTTCGGTGCCGATA
>JAYTBK010000102.1:0-5125 GCA_043737035.1 Bacteroidota bacterium
TTGTTTCGGTTACTATCACCGCCAGATCTGCTTGGGTATTTCGCATATCATGTTTTAATTTAGCAATCCAATCGCCCCCAAAAGCTTTGGTGTTTTTACTTTCATAAATTATTTTTCCACACGTTTGGCCTAATGCATTTTTAATTAACTGAATGGCATCCGCACCCTTTACTCCTTTGGCTACTTCGGCAATTACATCAAACGGAAATAAGCCACGCAACAAATCCTCAAGTGCCAACTCATGTACTTCGCCTTGCAGCTGCATCGACCCCTGACCCTGTTTGCGAACCATTTCCTCGGTTAATTTTTTTTGATCTTCGAGCTGTTTTTTTAATTCGCGTAATTGAATATCATGCTCGCGTTCTTTAACAAGGTTTTTTTCGTGTTCTTGTTTTTTTATTTGCTCAGAAAACAATTCCCGTTCCTGCTGAAGTTTTTTTTGTATTGTTATTTCCAATTCCTCTTCCTTCGTTTTAATGGCTTTTTCTTTCAACAAAAATTCGAGTTCTTTTTCCTGACTTTTTTTTAACTTTTTTGTTTGTTCGGTTAATTCTTGATTAAGAAATTCCATTTGAACATGCATTTCCGAGGCTGCTTTTTTATTGGCTTCCTGTTCCATTAACACTCGATGTTGTTTTACCTTTTCCGCAACAATTTTATCTTGTTCTTCAAATTGCTTTTTTACTTTTTCGAGTTCCAGTTGAATTTGCTTTTCCTTTTCCGCAATATCTTTTTGATCTTTGTGGAACCTTGCTGTATAACGCGCTTTAATATCGGCTTCCAACTGCAATGAGATGGCTTCCTCTAATTGAAAATCGATTTTACAATTTGGGCATTTTACCGATGATGTACTCATTGATTGTGTAATTTTATTTGTAAAAATAAATGTTAATGGAAATTATGTTTCTCTTCTAATTTTTCCACCAGAATCTCCATACCTCTAACGGCTTTAGCTTTTATGAGCGTTAAATTTTTAACATAATCGAGATTAAAAGTTCCTGGATCAATTAAATATTTTGGAACACGCGCATCTACAACGTTAATTAAATTGGCTGCAGGATACACGTTAAGCGATGTACCAATGGTTATAAAAATATCCGCCGCTTCGGCAAATTTTATGGCGGTGTCCATTTCTGGAACTGCTTCGCCAAACCATACAATATGCGGCCTTAGCTGATGACCGAGCTCGCATACATCACCTTGTATAATACCGTTATTGTTTACATCATAAATAAGTTTTTCAGAAAAACTACTACGGCTCTTCATGATTTCACCATGTAAATGCAAAACTCTTTTGCTTCCGGCGCGTTCATGTAAATCATCAATATTTTGAGTTATTATTTGAACATCATATTTTTTTTGAAGTTGAGCAGCGTAATCATGGGCTTTATTAGGGTGCGCATTTACGATTTGTTTACGGCGTTGATTATAGAAATCGAGAACAAGTTTCTGGTTTCGAATCCACGCATCAAAAGTTGCAACATCTTCTATTTTATATTCTTCCCAAAGGCCGCCTGTATCTCTAAAAGTTTTAATGCCGCTTTCTTCACTAATACCAGCGCCACTAAAAATTACAATTTTCTTTTTCTTCATTATAAATGCCAATAAACTTTAAACAAACTGCAAACATTGTACAGATTATGATTAGCTTATTTTAAATTTACACAAAATTAAATAATTATTTTATAAAATTATTTAGCTTCATAAATAAATTAACGAACCAAATTAACACACATGAAATTTTTTATTGATACAGCAAATCTTACACAAATAAAGGAAGCACAAGAACTTGGCGTTTTAGATGGTGTTACTACAAACCCTTCGTTGATGGCGAAAGAAGGAATTAAAGGCCAGGATAATATTTTAAAGCATTATGTTGATATCTGTAAAATTACCACCGGCGACGTAAGTGCTGAAGTAATTGCAACCGATTTTGACGGAATGGTAAGAGAAGGTGAAGCATTAGCTGATTTGCATGAACGCATTATCGTAAAAATACCAATGATAAAAGAAGGAATTAAAGCAATTAAATATTTTACTGAGAAAGGAATTAAAACAAATTGTACTCTTGTGTTTTCCGCAGGGCAGGCATTGTTGGCTGCAAAAGCGGGCGCAACTTATGTATCGCCGTTTGTTGGAAGGCTGGACGATATTAGTCAGGATGGGATGGAGTTAATAGCTGACATACGATTAATTTACGATAATTACGAGTATGATACGCAAATATTAGCGGCTTCTGTAAGGCATCCATTGCATATTATACAATGCGCAAAACTAGGAGCAGACGTAATTACTGCTCCTTTAAGCGCTATTACTGCCCTTTTAAACCATCCTTTAACTGATAAGGGATTGGCTCAATTTTTAGCTGACGCGAAGAAGTAATTAATTTTCAAAAAAATATTTCATTTTGACGTCGAAATACTTCGCAATTTTGTAAAGGGTATTATGTGTTACGTTTAAAATTCTCCTTTCCAACCGGCTTAATCTGCTAAGTTTCATATCAAAATCGTAACAAAGTGCAGATTGAGAAACACCACGAAATGAAACAGTTAACTATTTGGGTTATTGGATAGGAGGTGATTATATTAAAGTTTGTGGAGCACCGGTTGGAATAAAAGAACAAAATATTTCGAATAATATTAAAATCTACCCCAACCCAGTTATTTCAATTTTAAACATCACCGATGAAAACAATAAACTGCTAAGCGCATGCATTGAAATAACCAACAACATCTGGCAAAAGTTATTGAAACTGCCTTTCAATAATAAAATTGATGTTGCCATTGTGCCCAATGGCTGTTATTTTATAAATATTACTACCGAAAATAAAGTTTTTTGCGTGGTAGGTTTGTAAAGGAGTGATTTATACAAACCCCAGTTTGTAATATGCTACTTTTTTTGTTTCAAAAAATTCTTCTTCAAAATTTTTTTTTAATTCGTAAAAAACAGTTTTGGTAAAATGGGGTCCGAACTCTTCTTTAAGGTCGCCACCTTTTAAATATAAAACGCCATTAGGCAAATCGTTAAAATTTTCTTTTAAAATTTTACGGTGTATCCAATTGTAAAATTCAGGAAATTCGGTTACCGCGCGGCTCACTATAAAATGATAACGGCCGTTAATTTTTTCGGCACGTTCGTGCTGAGCCGTCACATTATTTAACCCTAAACCTTTTGCCACACCTTCTACAACTTTTATTTTTTTCCCGATAGAATCCACTAAATGAAAACTGGTTTCAGGAAATAAAACTGCAAGCGGAATTCCGGGAAAGCCTCCGCCGGTGCCCACATCAAGCACTTTTGTGCTAGGCATAAAATTCAGAACTTTTGCAATACCGAGCGAATGTAAAATATGCCTTTCGTAAAGAAGGTCGAAATCCTTACGTGAAATGACGTTTATCTGGGCGTTCCAAAAACTGTACAATTCGTACATCTTTTCAAACTGCGATTTTTGAAGTTGATTTAAACCCGGAAAGTATTTTAGAATAATATCTGATCTCACAAAATAAAATTGAAACGATGAGGTTAAAGTTTATTATCTTGATTTTTAAGTATATTATACAAAAATTCCCTCGCCCTAAATAATTGCGCTTTAACGGTACCTACAGGCAATTCGAGCTTTACTGCAATTTCCTCATAACTTAACTCTTCATAGTAACGCATTTTAACCAGTTCTTTATAGCGTGGCTTTAGTTTGTCAACTACATCGCGCAACATTTCCACGCGTTGTTTTTTTATAATGTGCTCCTCGGGATCGAGCGTTTGCGATTTTATATTTTTAGAAAACTCCTGCCCTTCATCGTTTTCCATTTTGGTATCCAAAGAAAGCGCCGTATTTTTTTTCTTATTTCGCAAAAAATCAATGGCGTTATTACTTGCTATTTTAAAAAGCCAAGTACTAAACGCAAATGTTGGCGTGTATTGTTCTAATCGTTTAAAGGCACGGCCAAAAGCTTCAATGGTTAAATCTTCGGCGTCATCTTTATTATTACACATGCGTAACATTGTAAAATAAACCGACTCGCGATATCGGTGCAATAACTCGGCGTACGCTTTCTGATCGCCTTTATGCAATGCCAATTGTATGAGGTTATAATCATAAACAGCCTTTGTGGTAAGTTTATCTTGCGGGTTTAACTCTTCCATTTATTGGGTTTATGAAATAATTTACTGATGTGAAATACAGGATAAATAAGTAGTAATATAAATTCATAAAAAAATGCTGTGCTCCACAAATCATTTTCATTTAATTTTTGCGAAGCTTTTCTAAAGATAATCATTTGCACGGCCACTTTCAAAATTAATCCAATAAACGCTGTTACAACTGTAAGTTTAAAACACAGTAAAGTAAAAAACAAAATATAAAAGGCGTATTGAAGAAAATAACCGGTAAGTAATTTTATTTTGGTTGTGGAATTATAATGCGGCGCGGTTGTAAGATGACGTTGCTTTTGCCTTTTCCATTTTAAAAATGTTTTTTTAGACAACGAATAAGTAATTGCATTTGGGGTAATTGCTACAGCAGTATTTTCAGCTTCGCATGCCGCGTTTATAAACAGATCGTCATCACCCGATTCAATATGATAGTGTTTTGAAAAACCTTTTTGTTTATAAAATAAGTTCTTTTTATATGCTAGGTTTCTTCCTACTCCCATGTAAGGCTTTCCTTTAATAGCTGCCGACAAATAATTTACTGCAATTAAAAACGTATCAAATCGTATGAGTTTATTTAAAAAACCAATTTCTTTTTTATAAGCTCCATAGCCAAGTATTATTTCTTTTTTATCGGTAAAGGCCGCGCTCATATCGTTTATCCAATTGTCGTTAGCTGGGTAACAATCGGCATCAGTAAATAAAAGATTATTATACCGTGCACCTTTTATCCCAATTACAATTGCAATTTTTTTACCGTGTTTATAATAATCGTCTTCTTTAATATTTACCTTTTTTAAATTCGGAAAAATTTTGGCGTACTCATCAATCACGTTTTCGGTGTTATCTATCGAACAATCATTTACCACAATTACTTCAAACTCCGGATAATTTTGCACAAGAATTTTAGGCAAAAATTCTGTAAGATTATCATCTTCGTTGCGTGCACATACAATAACGGAAACGGGTTCCTTAA
>JAYTBK010000103.1:0-1952 GCA_043737035.1 Bacteroidota bacterium
AAAAATAAACAAGCTTTGGTTTTAGGCTTGGGTGGCGGATTAATAGCCAACTTATTAATTACAAAAAACTACAGTGTAGATGGAGTTGAGTTTGATGAACGAATTATAGATGCTGCAAAAAATTATTTTTATTTAGATAAAAGTGTTAATGCTGTTAACGCCGATGCACGTTATTTTTTAAACCATTGTAATAAAAAATACGATATTGTTTTAGTAGATATTTTTAAAGCTGAGGAACAACCCAGCCATGTATTAACCTTACAAAGTTTAAATCAATTAAAAAATAACTTAACTAAAAATGCAATAGTGTTAATTAATTGGCATGGTTATGTTTCTGGTAATAAAGGGCTTGGAACATCTATTTTATACAACACATTAACTAAAGCCGGTTTTAATGTTACTTTAAATTCTATGAGTACAGATGAAAATTATCGAAACATAATTTTTACTGCAAGTTTACAAACCCTAACGCCCTGCAACTATCAACTCATTGAAAAGCTTAGTAACTGTGATTTAATTAATACCGATAATTATCCTTTACTTGAAAAATATAACGCCTCTGCCAATAAAACTTGGCGGAATAATTATTTAAGATATTATCAAGCATTGTAAGATGAATTTACCTTTTTGTTTGTAATTGTTTTACTATTTCTTCCGCAACCCAATCTGCATCACCTGCAAACGCTCCGGTTATCATTCGGTTTTTGTAATCAACTATTTGCCTACATTCTTTATTTGGTTTTGGTATGGAAGGGCAAACGATTAGATTAGCTCCTCTTTTTGCTAGAACTTCTTGCATATCAAATGGCAGTAATTTACCATAGTCTGAAATATACATGTCTTTCAATTCAGACCAATGCGGAAAGCATGTCATTTTTTTTCCTTCAACTAAGTATTTATTGTTACTCAATTTAATATTTATAAGGGAAGCTGCTCCATGCCCCGCACTGCCTATTATACCGCCATTTTCATAAATTTTAGCCACTAAAATGGAGATACTTTCATCTTTTACAACATCAAAATACTGACCATGTCCACCCGGGTAAAAAACGGCAACATATTCCGAGTCATGCACTTCAGTTGGGAGTAAAGAGTTTTTTGTTTTTGAAATATACAATTTACTTCTTTGAATTTTCCCAATATCAAATCCTTGGTCTCCTGTTGGGTAAATTGCAACTTTTCCTCCTTTTGGTGTTGTGAAGTCAACATCATATCCATTATCAATAAAATATTTAAAAGGACGCGCTACCTCGTATAAGAACGTACCACTTTCAAATTTACCAAGTAAATCGATATTAGTAGCAACGATTAAAATTTTTTTAACCTTCAAACTATCTTGACAAAAAAATTCTGAACAAAAAAGTAGAAAAATTATTATCGGTACAGTTTTTTTCATTATCAAGCCTAATACTTCGCCATAACCCCTCTCAAGCCCATATCCACAACAGTTTCGCCTGCTTCGGGTTGAAACAAGCCATCGGCTGTTCCAACTTCTGTCCACTCAAAACTTTTGTTGGTACTTAAACTTACGGTAATAATTACATCCGATGTTTCGCTTCCGGTAATAACTAATGGTTGGTTTACGCCCATGCTGGTTTTATAAAACTGCCCTGTAACCAAACAACTGCCTGCCGGTATTGGCGAAGAAGCGTTTATAGGATTAACAACAGTAGTTTTAGCCGATTGACCATCCGCAAAAAAGTCGGTACTAAATACCTTTGTGTATAAACCCCAATACCCTTGCAAATGGTTTCCCGGTCCGCCGCCTGCAGTTGGCGTCATTACCGCGGTTTTCATTTTATATTTTGTAACATAAGTATTAAATCCAACAAACGATGCAATGGTACCGTTAATTGTACCAGCCGAAGTAGTTCTAATTTTAATATCGTAATTTTGGTAAGCTAACGAAATGCGTAGCCATTTGTAACTACCTGCTGTAACCTGGCTTAATG
>JAYTBK010000104.1:0-1949 GCA_043737035.1 Bacteroidota bacterium
AAAAATTCGTTAGAGAAAGGCGTTTATTATTTAGTGAGTCAGGAAAAGTCGAGGTATTTTGATTTCTTCATTAGCGATAAAAATCAAAACCTGATAATGAGCACTGACACGGCCGACCTCGTTAAAAATTTAAAATCAACTAACTCCAAAGAGAACGAAGATTTTTTTGGGTACATAAAATTTATTACTTCTAAAAATAAAGAATTTGCTGACATTCGTAGCAAAACAAAAGGGATGAGTTCAAAAGATTCTACCATGTTTATAAACGAAAAATCAAAACAGCTTGGTGAAACAGTAAACTCTTTTGAAAAAACCTTTATGGAACAACATAAGGGAATGTTTGTTGCCGACGTTATTAATTTAAAAATTGAAAAAGAAGCCAAAGATATTCCGAAAGCGAGTAATGGTCGGCCAGACAGTTTATACATTTACAATTACTATAAAGCCCACTACTGGGATGGTGTAAATTTTAAAGACGATGGTATTTTGCGCACGCCGTTTTTTGCAGATAGGGTAAAAAAATATTTTATTAATATCGTCATTCAAAATCCTGACAGCATTAATATTGAAATTGACCGTATGATTGCTAAAACAGCTCCCGGCACTTCAATGAATAAATTTTTACTCGCTTATTTTACACCAACTTACGAGTCGTCAAAAGTGATGGGTTTTGATAAAGTATTCGTTCACATCATTGATAAATATTTTCGCACTGGGCAGGCAAAAGGAATTTACGACGACGCAACGATTGAAAAAATTAAAGGACGCGGCGATATTTTAAAACCAATTTTATTAGGAAGTAAAGCACCCGATTTATTGATGATTGATACCGCCGGTCACAAAGCTATTGCCCGGATGGGTTTTGATACAGTTAAAACAAGCACCGGCGCAACAAAATTGTATTATGATAACGTACAAAACCTTGCGCAATTGTTCGTGCCATTATACAGTGTGAAGGCCGAATACCTTGTACTTGTTTTTTGGGATGTCGATTGCGGACACTGTAAAACCGAAATACCTAAACTTTTAGAAGAATACCATACGCTAAAAAAAGAAGGGTATGATATTAAAGTTTTTAGTGTGTACACACAACACGAATACGATAAATATCAAAAATACATTATCGATAATAAATTGGATTGGATAAACGTTTATGACGGTGTGCACATTAATAACATTAAGGAAAAGTATGATATTTATTCAACGCCTGTTATTTATATGTTGGATAGAAATAAAACCATTAAAGCCAAACGTATTGGAACAGAACAAGTAAAAGACATGGTAAAAAACATAGAGCGAGAATATAAACTGGAAAAAAAATAGTTTTAATTACAATAAAACTTAAAGCCTTTCAATTTTTTTGAAAGGCTTTTTTTATTAGAAAAGGTTGGGTTAGTAATGGTTTCAGTTTGCTATTTAATTGCAATTGCTATCTTAGCTAACTTAAGTGCAGCAAACTGAACCGAAAAGACAAAATATTAAAACCCGAATATTTTTTTGCTGTTGCAGCGTTTTTTTTTGGAATAAGCGTTATTCTTTTAACTCCACCATTTCAGGGTGCAGATGAGAACAATCATTTTTACCGCGCCTATCAAATTTCTGAAGGAAAGTATATAGCCGATAAAAATGATAACAGGGTCGGTGGTGAGTTGCCATTAAGCCTAAAAAAAATTGCGACATTGAATTCCTTTTTAAAATGGGACCTCCATCAAAAAACAACAGCCGGTGACATCAAACAACTACTAAAAATTCCGTTAAACAAAAACGAAATTTTATTTATCGACTTTCCAAACACTGCTATGTACTCGCTTGTTTCATACATTCCGCAGGCAGTTGTGTTGTTTATTTGCAAGCCATTTAATTTGCCGCCGTTGTATCTGCTTTATATAACGCGTTTGTTCCAGTTACTGGCTTGGATCGGGGCCATCGTCGTTTGTGTAAAAATCATT
>JAYTBK010000105.1:0-5113 GCA_043737035.1 Bacteroidota bacterium
TTGCAAGGTATGAATTTGTACTACTTTGAGAAACAAACTTCCCGGCTGCTAGCAGCAGCAATGCGAGAAGTGTATATTGAAAAATTGTTTTCATTTTAATAATTGATTATTGAAGCAAATAGCCTTGATGTTTATTGAATTTTTGAAGTGTACGGATTCCGCTGGAACTGATGTGTTCAAATTCTTTATCGCAAAAAACATTTACAATTTTTATGTCTGGTTTAAGTTCCTGAATGTATCTAAACTGGTTTTGCTCGTATTGAAAATCAGTTGAGTTGCGTAATCCCCTAACCAACGTAACATCGTACCCTAAAGAGTCTACATAGTCAGTAACCAAACCGTTATACGTTGTTTGTTGCCTATTAGCAATGGTTTTTGGAACTTCCCAAGTTCGTTCGTCCTTTTCGGGATTATTACCGAAAGCAATAATAACTTTATCAAATAATTTTTCGGCTTTAAGCAATACATTATAATGGCCTTTATGAAAAGGATTAAAACTTCCGGCAAACACGCCAATGTTAGGCTCAACAGAATTTACGTAAGCAATTAGGTGATCAAGTCGGCCATTGATATTGTAAACTTGCAATACTTCAACGCGTTTAATTTTATAGGTTTTGTAGTCCACAAACTGAAATTCCTTAAAAATTTGTTTCTCATATTGTATCAGTTTATCAAACGGTGAATTAAAAATGGCAAGATCGGCCGCGATAAATTCTTCGCTAAACTGTGTAGTGGGAATGTGCGTTTTCGTATCAAGTATAAGTTGTGCAATATGTAGTTGCTGAATTTTAGTGAGAGAAGTTAGTTTGGCCGCGTTTAAAAAAAATTCTGCCGAATCTTCTTCATTCGTTTCCGATTGTGGATTATAAATAATGTCGTGAAAAACGGCGGCTAAAAATAATTCGTCGCTCATTAAAAGATCGGCTTCATTTAAATATTTCAAAATGTCTTCAATATGATTAAATGTATGATAAAACCTATGCGGCTCATCGTATCGGTTAATTACATCAGAGTTGAACTGAAGGTGATTGAGTCTATGTGATATTTCGGCAATGGTCATATGTTCGTGTTATAACCGCAGAGTAAGCAAAGTTTATGCAAAAATTCGCAGAGTTGAATAAAAAAACTTCTCTTTTCCTCTGCGAGAATTCTCTGCGTCTTTCGGTTAAATTATTTCTTCTTCAAATAAAACAACGTACTGCAATTACTATTCTGTAAAATTTTATTCGCTTGTTCCTTAATCTTTTTGGCCGTTACTTTTTGATAGTTTTCTATTTCTAGATTAATGAGGTTTGCATCGCCTAATAATTCCGAAATTGCCAGGTTTGTAGCTTTGTTTAAAACATCGGTTTCGCTAAAAGTTATTGTGGATTCTATTTTGTTTTTACATTTCTGTAATTCTGTATCACTCAATAATTCATTTTGCAATTTAGCAATTTCAGCATCTATACCTGCTTCTGCGGCTTCAATAGTAACATTGTCGTTTATCTTTCCCGAAATTACAAATATCCCTTTATCAAAATCGCCCATTACATAGGCATTTAAATCAGAAAATAGTTGCTTGTCTTTTATCAGTGTTTTATAAAAACGCGATGAGTTTCCACGCGATAAAATATCGGTCATCATATCAATGGTATGGTATTCTGGGTCGTTGCGCGAACACATTCTGTAAGCTCTGTAAATAGAACTAATAGGCACATCGCGTTCAACGGTTAAACTTCTATATTCTGTTTGGGGTGGCTCAATGGGCAATTTTCGCAAAGGTTTTACGCCGGCTGGTATTGGTTCAAACCACTTCTCTGAAAGGGATTTTACATGCGCTAAATCTACGTTTCCAGCAACTACTAAAATGGCGTTACTGGGGTTATAATGTGTTTTAAAAAATGCTTTCACGTCATCCATCGTCGCATCTTCAATATGTTTAATTTCTTTACCTATTGTATTCCATTTGTAGGGATGCACTTTATAGATTAATGGGCGCAACAATAACCAAACATCGCCATAAGGCTGATTAAGGTAGCGTTGCTTAAATTCTTCAATGACTACGCTGCGTTGCACTTCCAAACTTTTTTTATCAAAGGCAAGGCTTAACATCCTGTCGCTCTCTAGCCAAAAAGCAGTTTCTAAGTTTTCGGCGGGCACAGTGCAATGGTAATTTGTAACATCATTACTGGTAAACGCATTGTTTTCTCCGCCTACCATTTGTAAAGGCTCGTCGTAGTTAGGGACATTAATACTACCGCCAAACATTAAATGCTCAAACAAATGGGCAAAACCGGTTTTATTTTCATCCTCATCGCGTGCACCTACATCATAAATCATATTAACACAGGCCATGGGCGTACTTTTATCCTCATGTACAATTACGGTAAGGTTATTTTTTAATTTAAATTTTGCGAATTCGATCATAAATAAGGTTGAGTACTAAATTGAACTTAAAGATAGGAAAAAGGGTTGAATACAGGAAGCCCAATTAAGTAACTCTTCACGCGCAAAAAAGGCCTAAAATAGTTGAGGTTCCGATTCATCAGTCTTGTAAAATTATATTCTTACTTTTATTGTATTGCTTTATGAGCACAGAAAAATTAAATAAATACGAAAACTTACACATCCTTTTCTGGTTGATAAAAGACACTTGTTGGATGTTACAATTTAAATGGATTGGCATTGCAATGATTTTACCTACGCTTACAATTGCACTTATAATCGTATTTTATACTAAAAGCAGGCCAGTGGTTTATATTAACCTAGCAATTTTATTTTGGATAACAGCCAACAGCAGTTGGATGTATATTGAGTTTTTTACCGACGGACATTTAAAACAATTTACCACAATCCCTTTTGCTTTAGGGTTTCTATTTGTAGGCCTATTTTATTACAAAACCGTTGTTAAAAAGCATTTCAATTCATGTAAATAAAACCACATAGGCACATAGATAACATAGGATCGTATAAATTAATTTTTGTCGCAGTTCATGCAAGCATTGCCAACAATTTTGCAAACGATGTAGCTAAGAAAAAATGTGATATTAAAAACATTGACGATGGGTATATGTTTCCTGCATTGGCGTTGGTTCGGCATTAAAAATTATCGCAGCTGGTAAATCTAGGAAGCTCGATTCGTGGCAACTAAAAAAATAGGCGTATCGATGAATCGCGTTAAACACTTTGTTATTTGCTCAGCCAACGAGGTATTACTTCGCAAGAATACCGCCGGTAATACAAAAATCCAACAACCATAGCGGTATTTTATTTTCAATTCCATTATTATTCCAAATCATCGCAAAATTTTGTTTGAATTAAGATAATTTCATCCATTTCTGGGTCTATTGTACGAATAAGGCTCAAAAACTATTATATTAGTCAACTTTATTTTTAATAAAATATTTCATGGAAATTACGCCCTATCAATCCAAATATAAAATAAGAATCGTAACGGCAGCGGCACTTTTCGATGGGCATGATGCGGCTATAAATATCATGCGACGGATCATCCAGTCAAGTGGAGCTGAAGTTATACATTTAGGTCATGATAGAAGCGCACAAGAGGTTGTAAATTGTGCTATACAAGAAGATGCAAATGCAATTGCTGTTACGAGTTACCAAGGCGGGCACGTAGAGTATTTTAAATACATGTACGATTTGTTGAAAGAACAAAAGTGCGAGCACATCAAGTTATTTGGCGGCGGCGGCGGCGTAATTTTGCCAACTGAAATAGAGGAGTTGCATGCCTACGGAATCACCAAAATTTACTCACCCGATGATGGTCGTTCATTAGGATTGCAGGGAATGATAAATGATTTGTTACGCCAGTGTGATTACGCAACCGGAACAAATATCAAAAATGATGTGGCTAAAATTGCAGAAAGAGATTATAAATCCATTGCAAGAATAATTTCGGCTGCTGAAAATTTTAACGAAGAAAATTTAGCATTGCTAAATAATTTAAAAACAAAAGCCGAAAAATCTTCCACTCCTGTTCTGGGAATAACGGGAACGGGTGGTTCAGGAAAATCAAGTTTAGTAGATGAGTTGGTTCGTCGCTTTTTAGTTGATTTTAATGACAAACAAATAGCCATTATTTCAGTTGACCCATCTAAACGTAAAACAGGCGGTGCATTATTGGGTGATAGAATCAGGATGAATGCTATTAATAATGATCGTGTATACATGCGTTCATTGGCAACCCGCCAAAGTAATTTAGCTTTAAGTAAATACGTTCAGGATGCAGTGAATATTTGTAAAGCTGCAAACTTTGATTTGATCATTTTAGAAACTTCCGGAATTGGACAATCGGATACAGAGATCGTCGAACATTCCAACATGAGTTTGTATGTGATGACACCGGAATATGGCGCTGCTACACAGTTGGAAAAAATTGATATGTTAGATTTTGCCGACATCATTGCCTTAAATAAATTTGACAAGCGTGGTGCACTCGATGCAATTCGCGATGTGAAAAAACAATACAAACGCAATCATAATTTGTGGGATATTGCGGATGAAGATATTCCGGTTTTTGGAACTATTGCGTCACAATTTAATGATCCGGGGATGAACCGTTTGTATAAAGCGGTTATGAATAAAATGGTGGATAAAACAGGGAACAATGCATTGGCTTCTCAGTTTTTTATTACTGAAGAGATGAGTGAAAAAATTTATATCATTCCTCCTTCTAAAACACGTTACCTTTCTGAGATCTCTGAAAATAATCGTAATTATGATAAGCGCGCGAACCAACAATCAGAAGTGGCGCAAAAATTATATGGTATTCAAAAAACCATTGAAACGATCTCCGAATCAAAAATGGAAGATAAAGACCGTTTAATAAAAGGATTACACGAAGCGTTTGAAAAAACAAAATTAGATTTAGATCCTCGCAACCTATTGGTAATAGAAGGTTGGGAAGCAAAGAAAAAATTATATTCTAATGAATTTTATGAATTTAAAGTACGCGATAAAGTTTTAAAAATTGAAACACATTACGAATCCTTATCGCATTCAAAAATCCCAAAAATTGCGTCTCCAAAATATACATCTTGGGGCGATATTTTAAAATGGAATTTACAGGAAAATTTCCCCGGTGATTTTCCATTTACTGCTGGTATCTATC
>JAYTBK010000106.1:0-5104 GCA_043737035.1 Bacteroidota bacterium
CTTTATTTTATCTCAGCTTTGGTAAAGAATATGGTTATTTTCGTTCAACACAAACAAATACTCTAAACCATTATTTATGAGCCCATCTAAAATTGTTGAATCCAGCATAACAATGTTTTAGCGAAAATGCAAGAATTTTTGTATAACGAAATTACCCTTTCAACGAATTAATAATTTAAATACATTTAAAATAGTCGAACGGCTCGAGGCAATCTTTACATTGATATAGTGCTTTGCACGCGGTGCTTCCAAACTGAGAAATTAATTTAGAATTTTTTGATTTGCATCTCGGACAAGCGATGGATTTCTGTTTACCGGTGAGCACGCTTTTGTCTTCGCTCGTAAATTCCGGCGGGGCTATTCCATATTTCCGCAAACGTTCTTTCGCATCCGCGTTTATCCAATCGGTTGTCCAGGGAGGCGAATAAACCGTAAGAATTTCAATTTGCGTAAACCCGTGCTCGGTTAATTTTTTTCGCACGTCATCTTCAATTTGTTTCATTGCCGGACAACCGCTGTAAGTTGGTGTAATTTTAAGCTGAATGGAAGTGCTGTTTTTTAAGGTAACATCGCGGATCACACCCAAATCGATGATGGAAATAACCGGAATTTCGGGATCGGGAATTTCTGAAAGTATATTGAATATCTGATTTTGAGTTAACATGATGCGGAACAAAAATAAAATACAGAAAGTGCAAAAAAAGAGCTGACCGGTGTGTTATAGAATAAAAAGAGCTGCAACAATCATAATTATAATTATCACTATATATTGCCAGACATCAACAAAATAGGGAGAAACAATTTTCCATTTTTTTTAAAATTCATTATTTAATAATGTAGGTAAAATTGGTTTTAAAAGGTGGGGCGGAAACGCAATCGTATTTCACGTTTTCAAACACAAATTTTTCACCCGCTTTTAATTCTTTAATTATCAATTTTATTGTTGAAGTAATTTCATCACCGGTTACATCGAACGATTTTACCGTGTTACCTAGGTTGGTTGTAAAATGATAGCTTATAACATGGCAATTGTGTATTTCTATATCTAATAGTTCATCAAGCTTTATGGCTTTATCAACTTTAGCGAATGTGATTTTTATTTTTTCGGCATGCTTGGGTTGAGCAAATGCTGATGATAAAAGTATGGTAAAAAATATGAGGTAAATTATTTTCATGAGTTTACCATTTAGCATCAGGATACATTCTTGGTAATGCCTGCATTTCGGCCAAAATAAATGCTAAGTGTTCGGTATGAATACCTTTCCGACTGCCGGTTTGCATAAAAACGTTTTCGGGCATCGTTAATGTTGATTTTTTTAAAAGGTCCGAAATGTGGTTTTCCCACTTTGGTTTGATAGTGGATAAATTAACTGCAATACCTTCTTTAATTAAAATCTCATCTACTTCATTCATTTCAAAAAGTTCGCCTGTATATTGCCAAAGCGCATTTATCGCCGACTGAACTTTGTTATGACTTTCATCTGTACCATCACCAAAACGTTGCAACCAACTCGATGTATGACGCAAATGGTAGGTAACTTCTTTTATAGATTTTTGAGCAATACCTGCCAGTGTTTCATCGTTGCTTTTAGCAAGTTCTTCATAAAAATAAAGATCGAAACAATCAATAAAAACCTGTCGTGCAATGGTAAATGCGTAATCGCCGTTTGGCAACTCTGTAATTTGCGCGTTAAAATACTGTCGGTCGTTTCTAAAATATGCTAAATTATCTTCGGTGCGGCCTTTATTCTCAACCTTTGCGGCGTATTCTAAAAATGATTTGGCTGCGCCTGTAATATCCAAAGCAATATTTGTAAGTGCGAGGTCTTCTTCTAAAAAGGGGCCGTGCCCAGTCCACTCACTTAAGCGTTGCGCTAAAATTAAATTGGTATCGCCGAGGCGCAACGTATATTGGAAAAGTGCTTCTGGTGTTGTCATTTTTTTTGTCCCGCAAATCTCACTGATTTTCGCGGATTTTTTTAATAAGTAAATTATTTTTAGACAAAAGATTAACCAATCTTAAATCTTTTGTCTTGCATCTTTTATCAGAATCTACATATGCCCAATCGCATCGGGTATTTGGTAAAAAGTTGGGTGGCGGTAAACTTTATCATTTGCCGGTTCAAAAAACGGACCAATATCTTCGGGACTGCTTGCAACGATTGCGTTAGATGGAACCGCCCAAATTGAAACGCCTTCGTTACGACGTGTATACAAATCGCGCGCATTTTGCAATGCCATTTCTTTATCAAAAGCATGCAAACTACCGCAATGCACAAATGGTTGTCCTGATTTTTTTTGTAAAAATATTTCCCATACAGGGCCTTGGTTATCACTCATTTTCTTAATTTATAATTCAATTTATAATTCAAAATTGCTTAAGCTGCTTCGTAAACTTCGGAACGCTTTTTTGCATAAGCTTGCGCGGCTGCCCTCACCCACTCTCCATCATTATGAGCTTTGTTTCGCGCTGCCAAACGTTCTTTATTACAAGGCCCGTTTCCGCTGATTACGTTTTTAAATTCCGCCCAATTTGGTTCGCTAAAATCATAACCTTTCTTTTCTTCGTTCCATTTTAAATCCGCATCAGGAACCGTTAAGCCCAAATACTCAACTTGAGGAACCGTTTGATTAACAAATTTCTGGCGAAGCTGATCATTTGTTTCGCGTTTTATTCTCCATTTCATAGCGTTTTCGCTGTTCGGCGATTCGGCATCCGGCGGTCCAAACATCATCATCGTTGGGTACCACCAACGGTTCAATGCGTCTTGTGCCATCGCTTTTTGTTCGGGGGTACCAAAGGCAAGGTGAGTCATTACTTCAAAACCTTGGCGTTGGTGAAAACTTTCTTCCTTACATATGCGCACCATTGCACGGCTATACGGACCATACGACGATCGTTGCAACATTACCTGATTCATTATGGCCGCACCATCCACCAACCAGCCAACCGCGCCGATATCAGCCCAGGTTAAGGTTGGATAATTAAAAATTGAAGAATATTTTGCTTTACCGGTATGCAGGTTATTTAAAAGTTCATCTCTGCTAATACCAAGAGTTTCGGCAGCTGTGTATAAATACAAACCATGCCCGCCCTCATCCTGCACTTTAGCCAGTAATACCACCTTAGCGCGTAAACTCGGCGCACGCGTAATCCAATTTCCTTCGGGCAACATTCCAACAATCTCCGAATGGGCATGTTGCGATATCTGCCTGATTAAATGCTTTCGGTAATTTTCCGGCATCCAATCTTTAGGTTCAATCATTTCGTTTTTGGCTAACTTGCCTTCAAACACATTTTCGTGGGCTGTGGTTTCCATACTTTAGTTTATGTATAATACAAATATAAGCTTTACATGTTTTGTTTCAAATAACATTTTACGGTTAAAGCCTATTAGAAAGGCAAATAAATTTTATTTAAGAATTGAAAATTTTAAATAAACTCAAATTTCTACACGCTATAATTTTCACCTCCCGCAAACTTCTTATTTTTCATCCGCCAACAGGCATATTTTGATATCAGATTTATGCCTATTTTTGATTCTTAAAATTAAAACACGATGGCTCGATTTCACACACTTAAAATTAAAGATATACGCCGCGAAACTGTTGATGCCGTTTCCATTGCTTTTGATGTGCCGGCTCAGGCGCAACACGAATTTCAGTTTAAACAAGGACAATATATTACCATTAAGTTAACTGTAAATGGTGAAGAATTACGCCGATCTTATAGTATTTGTACTAGTCCTTACAGCGAAAAGGAATTGAGAGTGGCAGTTAAAGAAGTGAATGGCGGCAGGGCTTCTACACAAATGAACCGCAATTGGAAAATTGGTGATATGGTGGAAGTAATGACCCCGATGGGAAATTTTAATACCATATTATCTGGCAACAATAAAAAGCATTATGTATTATTTGCCGGTGGTAGTGGAATTACGCCCATGATGAGCATTTTAAAAAGTGTGTTGTATATCGAAAAACAAAGCACCATCACTTTAGTTTACGCTAACCGCGATGAGGAAGCTATGATTTTTAGTGCCGAATTAAATAAGTTAGCTACCGACAACTCTGATAAATTAAAGGTTGTGTACGTTTACGATAACCCGAAAAATGCTGTTGCCGATTTGCAAAAAGGTTTATTGACGGCCGACCGAACCAAAGCCATCATAGAAAATTATGGCGGCCTTAATGCCGACGAGTATTTTATTTGTGGTCCGGGTCCAATGATGGAAAATATTAAAGTTGCTCTCGAAACTCTTAAAATTGCAAAAGAAAAAATACATATCGAATATTTTAGTGCTGTAGCGGATGCGGTGGCTAAAGCCGAACACACGGGAGCAGTAGTAGGCGCGCCCGTGAAAAGTAACGTTACGGTAATACAATATGGTATTGAAACTCAAATGATTTTAAATACCGAAGGCTTAAGCATACTCGATGCCGCTATTGATGCCGGCGTTGATGCGCCGTTTAGTTGTAAGGGTGCTGTTTGCTGCACTTGCCGTGCAAAAGTTTTGGAAGGACAAGTGAAAATGGATAATAATTTTGCATTAACCGAAGCGGAAGTAGAAGAAGGCTTTGTATTAACTTGTCAGGCACATCCTTTAACAGAAAAGGTTGTGATTGATTTTGACGCAGTTTAATAAATTTTAATAAACGGACCGTTTTTTTCTTCACGCACGAAGTTGTCCGCTCAAAAATTACTTTGCAAATTTTTATTAAATACCCAATATTGGGTATTATTTTCTGAGTCCATTGCTGTAATTGAACTCCAAAAAAACATGAAAACAAAGAAATATTTTTTAAATACGGCGGTATTGAGCTTTATTTTAATTCAATATGCCACCAATGTAAGCGCGTAGGTATCTCTTGTTAAAGATATTTTGGCAGGCGCGGATAGCTCAATGGCAACGTCGCTGCTGAACATAAATGGAACCGTTTTTTTGCAGCCAACGATGGAACCACCGGAATTTTGGAAATCGGGAGTTGCATCTACCGGAATCGGACAAATTCGAAAAAATTCATATTTAATATTTCCAAATCCATCTAAGCATTCACTAACTATTAATTCCTAAAAAAAATAATTGCTCTTTTCAAAATTCACAAT
>JAYTBK010000107.1:0-1937 GCA_043737035.1 Bacteroidota bacterium
TCATAAATTTCATCGCTCATAATATACAAAGACGAATGTTTTTTAACTACATCAGCAATCGAACGAAGTTCGGCTTTTGAGTAAACCGACCCGGTGGGATTACACGGAGTACTGAACATTAACATTTTTGTTTTTGGAGTAATGTGTGCTTCCAACTCGCTCGCAGTAATTTTAAAATCGTTTTGTAATTCGGTATTTATAATAACAGGAACCCCACCTGCCAATTTTAAAATTTCGAGATAACTTACCCAAAACGGCGCCGGTATTATCACTTCGTCTCCCGGATTTATTAAACAAAGTACTGCATTTGCAATGCTTTGCTTAGCGCCTGTTGATACAACTATTTCATCTGGAATATATTCTAAATTGTTATCGCGTTTAAATTTATTTGCAATGGCCTGCCTTAATTCTACATAGCCACTTACATGCGTGTAATAACTAAAATTATCATTGATGGCTTTTATCGCCGCTTGCTTAATTACTTCGGGTGTGGCAAAGTCGGGTTCACCAAGGCTTAAGCTTATAATGTCAATACCTTGTGCTTTCAATTCCCTGCTTTTACGGGCCATGGAAATTGTTTGTGATTCAGAGATTAGATTTATTCTATCTGATAAATGGCTCATTCATTTAGTTTTAAAATGCATAACAAATCTAACATTTTGCACAACATAATAACTTTTATTCCTCTAATTTATCAGGTAAAAATGTTACAAAGTTCTTTTGTTATTTACGCTTCAAACAATTAATTTTCATAATAAATAACTGCAGTTTTAATTGTTAATCAAAGTATGAATTACTGGCTAATAAAATCGGAACCATTTAAATATAGTTGGGATCAGTTTAAGAGGGATAAGATTGCCACATGGGATGGTGTTCGGAATTACGCCGCGCGAAATAATTTAAAAGCGATGAAAAAAGGCGATTTGGCGTTTTTTTACCATAGCAATGAAGGGTTATGCATTGTAGGAATTGCGAAAGTTGTGAAGGAGTTTTATCAGGATCCTACAACCGAAGAAACTGCGTGGGTGGCCGTAAACTTTGCACCTTTTAAAAAATTGAAAAAAGAGGTTACGCTTGCGCAAATTAAAAAAGATATTTCCTTACAGGATATGCAATTAATAAAATTATCGCGCTTATCGGTAAGCCACGTAAAGCCGGAAGAATTCGATCACATATGCCTTTTGGGAGGAATGTGATTTTTAATCAGAAAAAATAAAAAAATGAAAACTTACCTTATCGCATTCAGCTTGTTTTGTTTCTTTATTTGTGAAGCACAAGTAAAAGGAAAATTCCCCGTATTAAACGGACATACATTAGAAGGAAATGCCATTGCAATTCCATTATCAAACACAAAAAAATTTACAATTGTAGGCATTTGCTTTAAACGAAGCGCCGAAGATAATTTAAAAACGTGGATACAACCAATGTACGATACCTTTGTAGCAAAGGCCAAGGGAACAGATTATTTTGATGTAGCGAATTATTACGACGTAAATTATTTTTTTATTCCCCTTATTAGTGGTTTTAAAAAAGCCGCTGCTGATTTTAAGTCTGCCACGCAAAAAGACCTTTGGAAAAATGTAATTGACTGCGATACGGATATTAAATTATTGAAAGATCAGTTAAAACCAACAGATGAAAATATTCCATATTTTTATGTACTCGATAAGGCGGGAAACATTGTTGAAGTTGTTTCTGGTAAATTTACTGAAGACAAAATAGATAAAATAGAGGAAGCGATTGATTAATTAATAACATCTTTAATGCACGAATTAAAACTTGAGGCCAACCATACACACGTCATCTACTTGTTCAAGTTGATTTCTCCAGTTATTAAATAATGTTTCAATACTTTCTTTTTGTTGGTTAAGTGGTAGGTGGCCAATCGGAATTAAATTTTGCACTAGCTGTTTATATTTAAATTTTTTGCCTTTGGG
>JAYTBK010000108.1:0-5086 GCA_043737035.1 Bacteroidota bacterium
CAAAGCAAAATAACGATTACAGACAGGCAATTCGTTGGCTTTATCTAAAGCAGTTGTATGCATTAAACAATCTTAAAAAAATTGTATGGCAGCCGTATAAAACAAATATCGATTACCAAAACGAACTTTCAGAAAGAAACTTAAAGTCGGATTTTAAATCGATCAGTAAAATTTACGAATATGTATGGTACGGAAAATATTCTGTTTCATTAACCGAGTATAAAAATTTTGAGCTCGAATTTGGCCTCTTCAATAGTTTAATTAATGTTTAAAGGCAACAAAAAATATTATTTTATTTTAGTTGCAATTTTTATTGCGGTTATTGTGTTACAGTATTTTCAACCAAAGCCAATTAACTGGCAGCGGAGTTATTCAAAAAAAGATAAAATTCCATTCGGTTGTTATGCTATTTTTAATTTACTTGAAAACACCTATGCCACTTCTACAGAAGTATACACGCAAGACATTTACAACTTAAGTAAATTGAATAAACGTGCTGGTAATACGTTGCTTTTGGTAAATAACGAAATTGATTTTTCAGTACTTGAAATTAAAAGTTTAAACACGTTTTTGCGAAAAGGAAACACCGTTTTATTATCCGCATCAAATTTTGGTAAAATTATTTGCGATACTTTTAAATTAAATATTATTTCAAATTTTGGATTTACGAGCCAATCGTTCGATTCATTGCTTAAAAAACCGAGTTTTGAAATAAAATATACTCAAAATAAAAACAAAATATTAAAAAAATATATTTATCCGGCATTAGCCAACGAAAGTTTTTTTACTTCAATCGATACTTCACTTTTTACAATTGCAGCCGTAAATAAAAATAATATGCCTGTTTTAATAGAGGCCAAAATTGGAACCGGCAGATTACTTATAGGTTCTGTTCCTGATGTATTTGCAAATATTTTTATTGTAAACAATAATAATCGCTTTTACACTTACACTTTACTAAGCAAGTTAAAGAACAATCATTTAATTTGGGACGAGTATTATAAAACATATAATAGAAAAAACAAAGGAATTTTTTCTTTTATTTTTAACAACGATGCTTTATACATGGCTTACTGCATTTCACTTGGAGGTTTATTCTTCTTTATGATTTTTGAAATCAAGCGAAAGCAAAGGGCAATTAAAATAATTGTACCCGTACAAAACTCTACGCTTGAGTTTGTTGATGTTATTAGCCATGTTTATTATAATTCTAAAAATCATAAGCACATTGCTGAAGAAACCATCAAATATTTTTACTTTGATATTTCTAAAAAATTTAATTTAAACACAAACTCTACCAACGAAAGTTTTTTTACCTCTGTAAGTCAGTTAAGCGGAATTGATTTTGATAAAATAAAAACCTTATTTGTTTATTGTCAGAATTTAAAAAACGCAGCCATTCTAAATGAATTTGACTTAATTGAACTGAACGATAGAATTTCAAAATTTAAAAATCAAAGCATCCGATAATGGAAGAATTTATATCGAGGATAGACCTCACACATTTAACGCAAAAGGTTAACGACATTAAAAATGAACTCGCTAAATATTTGGTAGGCCAACCGCAATTGGTCGACCAGCTTTTAATAGCATTGCTTGCCGACGGTCACGTATTGATTGAAGGCGTGCCCGGTGTGGCCAAAACGTTAACTGCAAAGTTGCTTGCAAAAACTATGTTGGCCGATTTTAAGCGCGTGCAATTTACGCCCGATCTGATGCCAAGCGATATTACGGGAACAACCATTTACAATTCTAAAACAAATATGTTTGAGTTTAAGCGCGGCCCTTTATTTACAAACATTGTATTAGCTGATGAAATTAATCGCGCACCTGCCAAAACACAATCTGCTTTGTTTGAAGCCATGGAAGAACGCCAGATCACAGTGGACGGCATAACTCATCTTTTAGATGCTCCATTTATGGTATTAGCAACTCAAAATCCAATTGAACAAGAAGGAACTTACCGCCTACCCGAAGCGCAACTTGATAGGTTTTTGTTTAAATTGCTCGTTAATTATCCAAACCTAGAAGAAGAAACAACGATCCTCCAAAATGCGCATTTGAATCCCAACCAAATGAATTTGGAAAATGTGAAGGCAATTTTACAAAAAGACGATATAGTAGCTTTGCGAAGTGTTGTTTCGGGCGTGTTGGTGGAAGAACATTTGTTTACTTACATAGCCAATATCGTTGGCAGTACCCGTAAAAACCCTTCGTTGTATTTAGGTGCTTCTCCAAGGGCGTCGCTTGCAATTCTTAAATCCGCAAAAGCATGCGCTTGCATAAATGGAAGAGATTTTGTAAGCCCAACCGATATTAAATATGTATGCGCGCCTGTTTTACGACACAGGGTTGTGTTAACTCCTGAAAAAGAGATGGAAGGTGTAAGCATTGATTCGGTGATACAGCAACTTGCCGATAAAATTGAAATTCCAAGATGATAAATTTTACTGCAAAATAAATTTATCAAAACGTTTAAAAAAATATTTTCGGCCATCTTTTTTTCGGCGCGCGCTTACGTAACTTTAGGTGTTGTCGTTTGCATTTTTATTTTCGCATTTATTTATGCGTGGTTGTATCTGGCTGGTCTTATTCTGTTTTGGGCATTGTTGGTTTTGGTTATAACGGAAGCAGTGATGCTTTTTGCAAGTAACAGTGCAATTAAAGCGCAACGGACTTCAAAGTACAGTAAACTTTCAAACGGCGATGATAACGAGTTGGTTATTTCTGTCACCAACAATTATGCATTTCCGGTTAATGTAAAAATAATTGATGAATTACCCGAACAGTTTCAATACCGCACATTCAATATTAAAAAAAGGATGGGCGTTAACATCACTGATAGACTAAAGTATGTTGGAAAACCTTTGCAGCGGGGCGAGTTTCACTTTGGAAAGCTTTTGATTTTTGCAACATCGGGGTTAGGATTTGTAACACGCAAATTTAGTTTTGATGAAGAAATGATTTTACCGTGTTACCCGTCTTTTTTAAAACTACGCAAGTATGAGTTGATGGCGATTAGCGATAGGTTGACCGAGACAGGAATAAAAAAGATACGCCGTGTTGGACAGAGTTCCGAGTTCGACCATATAAAAGAATACGTTGTAGGAAATGATGTTCGAGCCATTAATTGGAAAGCCAGTGCTCGCAAAAATCAATTAATGGTAAATCATTTTACGGATGAACGCGCGCAACAAATCTATTCTGTAATTAACACGGGTCGTATTATGCAAATGCCTTTTGATGGGTTAAGCCTTTTAGATTACGCAATCAACGCAAGCCTTGTACTGAGCCATATTGCTTTTATCAAACATGATAAGCCGGGTTTAATAACATTTTCAAATACAATTAAAAATGCGGTGACTGCCGATCGTAGAGGCAATCAACTTTTTAGGATGCAGGAAACTTTATACAATATTAAAACTGACTTTGAAGAAACAAATTACGAAATTCTTTTAAGTTACACTCGCGCAAAACTCACCCAACGCAGTTTATTGCTATTGTATACAAATTTTGAAACCCTTACCGGATTAAGAAGACAGTTAAAATATATAAAGCAAATTGCTAAACAACATTTGGTGGTAGTTATTATTTTTGAGAATACCGAGCTACACGAATTGCTTAGCACACGCCCAGAAAATACAGGCCAAATTTATAGGCAAACCATCGCTAAAAAATTTGATTATGAAAAACAACAGATCATCATTGAATTAAAAACGGCTAAAATACAGTGTGTTTTTACTAAGCCGAAAAACCTAACAGCAAGCACACTTAATAAATACCTTGAATTAAAAGCTCGTGGAATGATTAATACCCAATAGCGGGTATTGAATTCCTCGAAGTGACAACTATCTTTGCTTGGTAAAAAACTCCATCATGAAAAAAACCATTTTAATTTTATGCGTAATGATATCTTTAGGTGCTTTAATTATCTGCTCTTGCAAAAAAAAGACAGCTGACCCTGTTCCTGACCCTATTACAACAACTACAACAACTACAACAGGTACAACAACTGGCAGCACTACTACTGGTGGTGCAGCTATGCCCGGATTTACTTATACACCACAGGGTGGAAGTGCGACAGTTGCCGATTCAGCCTATTACACGCAAGGAGGTTGGGGATCAGGTGTACGCGCTTATAAAGCGGGAAGCTTAAAATTTGAAATAAATATAATGCCAACAACTTTTTCTACGGGTTCATATACGTTTACTCCGGGTCAAGGACTTACTTACGTGGACGTGAATTATTTTGATTATAAGTCTGGAACGTTTAATGTTACAGCAGTATCGGGTAATAAAGCATCAGGTAACTTTGCGGGAGTTGTTGAATATAATACTGGACCAACCATTGCTACTCAAAATATCAATTTAGTTTTTAAAGATATTCCTAAGAGATAGAAAAGAAAAGAAAAAAGGAGCATTTTATAATATGAATGCCCCAACTGAAACTTTTATTTATTATTTTTAAAGATATCGCCAATAGAATTGCCTAATCCTTCCATGTCATGGTTGAATTCTGCCTTAAAATTTTTCCAATTTTCTTTTGAATCATCTTTGTAGTTATCAAGCTTAGCTTTTAAATTATCATTCCGTTTTTCGATATCGTTAATAGCCTCTTCGTATTCTCTTTTAGCATCGCCCTTTTTTTCTTTTGACTTTGCTTTAAGCTCAGCGATATCCTGACGATTTTTTTCAATTTTAGAATTTACATCAGCCTCAAATTCTTCACGTTCTTTATGTATGTTGTCATTTGTTTCATTCATCTTCGCATCAAGCTGATTATCTGTTTTTTCAATATTTTCAGATACACCTTCTTTCTTTGATTCCGAACATGAAGTAATTCCGGTAATCGTTAGCATGGCCAGAAATGCTGTTAGAACAATAGTTTTTGTTTTCATAGATGTTTTATTTAATTGTGTTTATTGTTTTCGTTGTCAATATCATGCTTTTGTTTTCGCTTTTTTACATATAGTAAAACTATAAGCGCCGCAATTGCAGCGTAAAAACCCACTTTTAAAAGTACTGGATATTGCATACGGTTAATTTAATTTTATGATGTAATAATTTAATACGCAGGCAAAACAAC
>JAYTBK010000109.1:0-11812 GCA_043737035.1 Bacteroidota bacterium
GTTTTTATCTTTTATAAAGAAAATAAACGGAAAACAAACTAACAATAGGCCTTAAGATTGTTTATTAACAAGACTTAAAGAGTTTTTAAGGAAGGACTAGATATCTTATTTTTTTTATTGGTATTTCCTGCTTTAATCCTAACGACTAGGAAATGTAAAATTTATCTTTAATGTTCAGCGATTGATTAGAACTTTGAGAGTTTATTTCTATAATAACTGAATCGTTTACAGAATTATGTTTTGCAACAATTGTATAATCGTTTGTGTAAGAATTAATTATATTTTGAGTATGCGTTACATAATCAATATTAAGAAATCCAAAGCTAAGTTTAGTATTATAAAATTGTGCTGTTGGAGCAAAAGCAAACGTTATAAAGTGGTTTAACACTGAAGAATTGCAGTGCGATACGGTTCTGCTACATGAGCCGGGAACAGAAAATTGTATTTTTTTTGTCGTAATAAATTAAAGGAATGGAATCGGCAAGTAGGGTTCACTCAAAAAGTCCGATAATTATTTTCGGATAAAATAGATTAAGCAACGTTATTTTGATTTTAAATAAACAGTTTTTAATAAAAGTAAAGATTAACACTTTAAGTTATTTTACGCAAGATTATTATTGTTGAGCGTAATAAGGAACAGTTCTGTAAATATTTGCACTATTTGCCTTTCTTAACTCAATTCAACTCATACTGAATTTTACTTAATTTGTAATACAGTCCTTTATCGTTGGTAATAAGTTGCTGGTGTGTTCCTGTTTCCTGTACTTCGCCTTTTTGTAAAACCACAATTTTATCTGCTTTTTTTATGGTAGATAAACGATGAGCTATAACAATAGATGTTCTGCCAACCATTAATTTATCAAGCGCATCCTGCACCAGTCTTTCGCTTTCACTATCCAAGCTGCTGGTTGCTTCATCTAATATTAATATAGAAGGGTTTTTTAAAACCGCCCGCGCAATGGCAACACGTTGTCGCTGGCCGCCTGATAATTGTATGCCTCTATCACCAACCAAGGTTTCAAATTTATCCGGAAAACTCATAATAAAATCATAAGCGTTTGCCTGTTTGGCTGCTTCCATAATTTCCTCATCGCTAGCGTTTGGTTTACCGTACAAAATATTTTCACGAATGGTCCCGCCAAACAATAAAACATCCTGCGGTACAATTGCCATCTGGTCGCGTAGTTCGGTTAAGTCATATTCTGATGAGCGTTTGCCATCAATTAAATACATTCCGCCTGTTGGTTCGTAAAACCTAAGTGTTAATGCAGCTAATGTTGATTTTCCACTTCCGCTGCTGCCTACCAGAGCAACAGTTTCACCGGGTTTTGCGTGGAACGAAACATTATGAAGCACTTTAAAATCAGGCCGTGTAGGATATGTAAATTCAATATTTTTAAATTCGAGATCACCTTTTACGCGGTTTAAATTTAAATTATTATTGTGCATGAGATTTATGTTTTCATGCGTTTCATCAATAATTTCAAAAACCCTGTCTGTTGCGCCTAATGCGCGTTGTATGGAAGCGAGTTGCTCGGGCAAAGCGCCTAATGATGCCGCTACAAATAATGAGAGCATCATAAATATCCCAAAATTTTCGGAGCTTAATCCGTTTGTATTAATTAGCAATAACATTTTGTAAAGGATAAAAAACACCGATCCAAAAACACACATAATGATAAAAGCGAAAAAGGCGCCACGCATAATGCCGTATTTTATACCAAATTTTCTAATATCGGATGTTACATTATTATATTTTTCAATTTCTACATGCTCATTTGTAAACGCTTTTACACTTGTAATTCCGGTTAACGCTTCTGAAACAATAATGCTTGACTCGGAAATTTTTTCCTGAAAACTTTTTGAATAGGTTCTTATTTTTCTTCCATATAAAATAGCAATAATAGTAATTGGCGGAATAATGATGATAAACCATTTTGCAACTTCCCATCCGGTAAACGTTACAAGTAAAATCAATCCGCCCACTCCAACAATAGATTGGCGTATAACTTCGGCAATGTTTACAGTAAAAGCTTCGGAGATAACATTAATGTCTGTTGACAAACGGCTTCCCAAATCGGCTACCTGGTTTTTTGAATAAAAACTCATTGGCATTTGAACTAATTTATTAAAGGCGTCGGTGCGCAAGCCTTTTAAAATATTTTCAGTTACCAACGAGAATGTAAACACCCGTCCAAAAGATACCAATCCTTGTATTACCAATAATATTAAGAGTTCTATGCCGGTGCCGGAAACCGAATTTTTAAACAGATCGGTGGCCATATTTGTTTTGCCCAAGTAACCAAACATTTTACCGGCCATAATTGGAAAGTACAACCCTACGGCGGCAGTAGCAACAACAAAAAACATTCCCACAACAAAAAGCCACTTACTTTTACCCAGGTATTTTATTAACCTAAACGATTTTTGAAAGTTTTTTTTTGATAGTTTTGCTTTCGGGATATCGTCTTTTACCTTATGTTTTATACCTTTTGCCATACTACGGAGGAATTTAAGTGTGTAAATGTAATCTTTTAACAGCAGTGTTTTAAAATCCCGGGTTTATATTTGACGGTTAATTGACAAAAAAATTTGTGGCTTTACAAAAAAAATATATCTTTGCAGTCCAAATTTAAAACTGATTAACAATAAATACTTAATAACATGAAACGGACCTTCCAACCATCGCAACGTAAAAGAAGAAATAAACACGGGTTCCGCGAGCGTATGTCATCACCAAACGGCCGGAGGGTTATTGCATCAAGAAGATTAAAAGGCCGTAAAAAATTAACGGTATCGAGCGAAAAAACTCACAAATAATTTAGATAGAGCATTCTTTTAACAAAGCTATCACGACCAATCGTGATGGCTTTTTTGCTATATTTACAAGTCTTTACAACCAAATTAATGAAAACAATCCTATTTATTTTATTGTCATTTCCAATAGTTTTTGTTGCTCAAAAATCCATCATTCAAGAGCAAAGCGATCATTATCAAAATTTTAATTTTTTAAATGATACCCAATGGGACAGTTTAAATTTAATTGAACAAGGGCGCGCTATTTACGCAAATTCGTCGGCTCTAAAATCAGTAACAACCGCAAGCTGCATATTAACTAAAAAAGTTTATGGCTGGCATCCGTACTGGGTTGGTTCGGTTTATGCAAATTATGATTGGAGTATGCTTAGCGATTTTTGTTATTTCGATTATTCAGTAAGCCCAGCAACGGGCAACAACACAAATGGTTCGTTTGCATGGAGTACAAGTGCTGCCGTAACTGCGGCAAAAACTAATAGCGTAAACATTCATTTTTGTGCAACCATGTTTTCAAGCCATGCAACTTTTTGGGGAAGCGCAACAGCCCAACAAACTTTTATTACAAATGCCATTAACCTCCTAAATAGCCGCGGCGGACAAGGAATTAATGTCGATTTTGAAGGAATGGGAAGTAGCGATAAAGTTCCTTTTAAAACGTTTATGACCAACCTATGCAACCAAGTACACGCTGCAAATACAAATTACAAAGTTTCTATGGCGCTTTACGCGGTTGACTGGAGCACAAGTTTTGATATGCCGGCTTTAAATTTAATAGTGGATAATTTTATTATTATGGGATACGATTATTATTATTCGGGTTCAACAACTGCAGGACCAGAAGCTCCGTTGTATAATTTTCAGACAGGGTATAATTACACACTATCAAAATCTATCACGTATTATTTAAAACAAGGTGCTACAAACAATAAATTATTAGTGGGCTTGCCATGGTACGGACGCGAGTGGGAAACAAGCGGTACAATTCCACCGTCGTCTACCACCGGTAATTTTACATCGTCGCGCACGTATTCCTACGTCCGTAACAACGCGGCAACTTACTCAGCTGCAAACAAACGTTGGGATACAAATAGTTTTAATCCTTACTATAATTACACAAGTGGTGGAAATAACCGTCAGTGTTGGATAGATGATGCGTATAGCTTAAGCCGTAAGTTTGATATGGTAAACCAACGCGGCCTCGGCGGTATTGGAATTTGGGCGTTGGGATATGATGATGGTTACCAGGATTACTGGCAGGCAATAAAAAATAAATTCAGCACGTGCGCTGTTGTTGCTTGCACTGATAGTATTTACGACATGGGCGGCCCCGGGCGGAATTATTACGACAGTGAAACTTACATGTACACAATTGCACCTACGGGAACTAATAAAGTGCGCTTAACTTTTACCCAAATGGATTTGGAACAGGGTTTCGATTCATTATATATTTTTGATGGGCCAACAAATGCTTCCATCATTTTAGGTGCTTTTACAGGAAGTGTTGTTCCGGGAATTATAAATTCGTCGGGCTCAAATTTAACACTGAAATTTAAATCAGATGGATCGACTAATAAAGGTGGCTTTAAAGCGAAATGGAATTGCATACAAGACAATACAAGTCCGACTTCCCAAATTAATGCGCCGGTCGGTTGGATTACGCAGGATTTTGTAACAACCTTTACCGATAACGATAATACCGGAGGAACAGGAATTGAAAAAAGTTTCTATCAGCCAAGTTATTTTAATGGCACCGAATGGCGCGCAAACGGTAACCGAGGTTTTTTTAATGATGATTTTAATGGGGCAACAATTCACAACGATTGGTTCAGCCCTGCAGCATCAGGAACTTGGAGCATAAACACAAACGCTTTGGTGCAAAGCGACGAAACAAATGCTAATACTAATTTATACGCGGCTGTTACCCAAAGTTTATCAAACAGATACCTATATAATTTTAAGGCAACCTTAAGCGGCACGGGCAGTAACAGGCGCGCAGGCATACATATTTTTTGCGATGCACCAACGCAAAGCAATAGGGGAAATAATTATTTATTAATGGTTAGGCCCGATCAAGGAACGATTGAACTTTACAAAAATACCGCAAACGTTTTAAGCGTTGTAAAAACCGTAACATTTACAATTAATGTAAATGTAGTTTATGATTATAAAATAACGTATGATAGAATTAGCGGCGAATTAAAATTGTGGGTTAATAATGCGTTCGTTACTTCGTGGATCGATACAAGCCCGTTTGCAACCGGCAACAGTATTTCCTTTAGGAGTGGAAATTGTAATTTTAAAATAGACGATCTTAAAATTTTTAGATCCAGAGCAAATACGAGTTCCATAGCAGTTGGCGCAGCAAATACAAATGATCTCAGGAATGAAAATAGTTCACCTGCTTTATCTGCCGGAAAAATAAGTAGTGTTACAAAAGATAATACGGATAATATTTCATCCGTTACATCGCAATTAATTGATGTTGATTGGACAAAACCTTTGGTAACAAATGTTTTAATTAAAGATGGAACTACAAATGATATTGATACTACACTTACAGGTACACAATTAGATTTAAATTATACCGCCGCAAAAGATACAAATTCAGGCGTAACAAATTATTATTACGCTATTGGTACAACTCCCGGCGCCAAAAATATTTTAGGTTGGACAGTAAACGGAACCACACTATCGGGTAACGAAATGCTTACGTTGCAAAATAATCAGAAATATTTTGTAATGGTTAAAGCTATTAATGGTGCCGGCCTCGTAAGCGACAGTGTTGCGAGCGATGGCGTTTTATTTTTAAATAATACCGGAATCAACGGCATTAATATGATAAGTGAGCTCACTATTTATCCAAATCCCGCAACGGAAAATGTTAGCATTAGTATAGTGAGTGCAACTACTAAAAAAATAAATTACAGCTTAACAGACGCGCTTGGAAAATTAATAGAAGCAAATGATTTTAGAGTAAATGAAGGTACAAACCTATTAAAAATAGATGTAGTGGGATTAGGTAAAGGAATTTATTTTATAAAAATTGTTGATGGTGGCAATAGCATTACCAAAAAACTCGTTATTGAGTAACGTTTGCCCTCTATTCTTTTTATAGCCGACCACCGTTTAAACCGCTCGCCGAGCCAACGATACAGGTTTGAGCAGTATCTCAATTATTTTGAGGAAATGGGATTTAGCTGGGAACTTTCAGAAATAATTTCAGAAAAAGACGATGCTATTTTTTATGCTCGCGGAAATTATTTTAAGAAAATGCAAATTATTTTGAAATCGTTTTCCATTCGACAAAGAGATTTAAAAAGGGCAGCCCAGTTTGATATTGTTTTTATTCAGCGCGAAGCCTTATTAATAGGATCATCGTATTTTGAAAAACAGTTTTTTAAACAAAGCAAGGTTATTTTTGATTTTGATGATAGCATTTGGTTGCTAGATACATCGCCCGAAAATAAAAAATTCAGCTTCTTAAAAAATCCGGGCAAAACAAAAATTAATATACAGCATGCGCACGCGGTTATTGCAGGCAATTCTTTTCTTAGTAATTACGCTAAACAGTTCAATAAAAATACATTCATTATTCCTACAACAATCAATACTGAATTTCATAAACCATCCGAAATCGGCATTAACCCGAATGAAAAAAATAATGAGGTTAAAAAAATAATTATTGGCTGGAGCGGAAGTATTAGCACCATTAAACATTTTGAATTAGCAATTTCGGTTTTAAAAAAACTCCAAATCAAATATCCAAATCAAATTGAAATACATGTTATTGGTCAGGGTTTTTATTCGAACCCGAATTTAAATATAGTAAGTAAGAATTGGAATGCTAGAACCGAAGTGAGCGATCTTAATTGTTTTGATATTGGGATTATGCCACTACCCAACGACAAATGGGTACCAGGTAAATGTGCGCTAAAGGGTTTATCCTACATGGCTTGCGGCATACCAACTGTAATGGGCAATATAGGCGTAAACAAAGAAATTATAAAAAATAACAAAAATGGTTTTTTGGCGTCGAATGAAAATGAATGGTTTGAAAAATTATCCATGTTAGTAGAAGATAAAGGCTTAAGGCAACGCATTGGATTAGAAGGCAGAAAAACTGTGGAAGAAATTTTTTCGGTCGAAGCTAATAAACATAAATACCTCTCTGTTTTAAATTCATTAATAAAACAGTAATTTTACTTTCAAAATAACCAAACTCCGCTTATCTATCCCATATGAAAAACACTGCACTTTCAAAACTACATAATTCTCTTGGAGCAAAAATGGTTCCGTTTGCCGGATACAATATGCCCGTTTCTTATAGTGGATTAAATGATGAGCACGCTACCGTTCGAAACAGTGTTGGCGCATTTGATGTTAGCCACATGGGCGAATTTATTTTAAGAGGCGAAAATGCACTTAACCTCATTCAAAAAATTACCAGCAACGATGCCTCGGTTTTAACCAATGGAAAAGCTCAATATTCGTGCTTTCCAAACAACGAGGGCGGAATTGTTGATGATTTAATTGTATATCGTATTGATGAGAAAACTTACATGCTTGTGGTGAATGCTTCAAACATTGAAAAAGACTGGAACTGGATAAAACAAAACGACAGTTGGAATGTTGAAATGCATAATATTTCTGAAGATACTTCACTACTTGCGATACAAGGTCCTAGAGCGTTAGATACTTTACAAAAATTAACGGATATTAAATTAGTCGACATTCCTTATTACTCTTTTGTTAAAGGAAATTTTAATGGTACTGACAATGTAGTTGTATCCAACACAGGATATACCGGCGCAGGAGGCTTCGAACTATACTTTGAGAATCAGTACGCTGAAAAAATGTGGAACGGTATTTTTGAAGCAGGAAAAGAATTTGGCATTAAGCCAATCGGTTTGGGCGCGCGCGATACGCTGCGTTTAGAAATGGGATTTTGTTTGTACGGAAATGACATCGATGATACTACATCGCCCATTGAAGCAGGGCTTGGATGGATTACAAAATTTACAAAGGATTTTACAAATCGTGAAGCCATAGAAAAACAAAAAACTGATGGCGTTTCAAAAAAATTGATTGGTTTTGAAATGATTGATCGCGGAATTCCTCGCCATGATTATGAAATTGCAGATGCTAACGGAAAAATTATTGGCAAGGTAACTTCAGGTACGCAGTCCCCTACTCTTAATAAAGCAATTGGAATGGGTTACGTAAATAAAGATTTTGCAAAAACGGATTCTGAAATTTTTATAATGATTCGCGATAAAGCTATTAAAGCAAAAGTAACGAAAATGCCTTTTTTGAAAAAATAACAACAAGATCAAAGATTAAAGAAGCAAGACCATTAAATCTTTAATCTTCGTACTTTATCTTAAATACTCAAAATGAATATAGAAGTTTGTCATACTCCGCAAGGCTATCCACTTTTTCATAAAGAAAATGCTATTGTTGTGGTTATAGATATTTTTAGAGCTACTTCCGCAATTGTTACAGCGTTTTACAATGGCGTAAATAAAATGATTCCGGTAGCAAGTGTTGAACAAGCGCGCGAATACCAACAGAATGGTTTTATGGCCGCGGCGGAAAGAGATGGCGAAGTAATTGAAGGTTTCGAATTGGGTAATAGTCCTTTTGGTTACATGAATAATAAAGTGAAAGGTAAAACAATTGCTATTTCAACTACTAACGGAACGCAGGCGATTGAGGCAAGTAAAAAAAGTTCAAAAATAATAATCGGAAGTTTTTTAAATATTGATGTGGTATGTGAATACCTAATAGCTCAACAAAGGGATGTGGTGTTGCTTTGTGCCGGATGGAAAAACAAATTCAATTTGGAAGATACTGTTTTTGCTGGAGCTGTTGTTACAAAGCTTACGGAAAATAATATTTTTGCCGTGGATTGTGATTCGGCTATCGCCGCAAAGCATTTATATAACATGGCTAAAGATGATCTGTTTGAATTTCTTTCTGACTCGTCTCATCGCAAACGCCTTGCCAAGTTAGACCTTGAGCGCGATATCAAATATTGCCTTACGCCTAACCAATGTCCTGTTATTCCCGTATTGGAAGGCAAATATCTAGTCAAGATGTAATGAAGGAAAACCTCGTTTCTATCGGCAAACGCTGTTCCGTTCTTATTAAAGAAAATGTGTTTAGCTTAGTCATTCTTCCAACGGCAGAAAAGAAAAAAACCGGCTTGCTTTTTTTATGGTTATTTGCTTGGACAGTGAGTGGCCTTATTGTGATAATGAGTTACACTCAGATTCAACAACAAAATGCTAAATTATTTATTGTAGTGTGGATTGCTTTCTGGGCTTATTTTGAATTTAAAATCGTGCGGGTATTTATGTGGAAACGTTTTGGTAAAGAAAAACTTTGGATAAAAAACGGCATTTTATTTTACGAACAGGAAATAAACGGACGCGGCAAAATTAAAGAATACGACCTTAATTTAATTCCCGGATTTGATGTGATTGAATTAACTAAAGGAAGCATCGCCGATACTTTTAGCCAAACATTTTGGGTGAAAGGCGGTGAACGTATTGAGTTTGTGTGCCAACAAAAACCAATAAAATTTGGAATGCAACTCAATGACCAGGATGCGACTAAAGTTGTTTCAGAAATAAAAAAGTTTTTGAAAATCAAATAATGTTTTTCATTTCTAAACCGCCTCTCGCCAATTATCAATTTTAAGTTTGGTAAAAAATTCCTTCTCCTCTATTTCCCGCACTTCACCGACTTGTAAATCGCCAAGTTCAAGGTCTTCAATGGAAACTCTGATTAAACGTTTGCACGGATGATACACCTCGGAAACCATTTTCCGTATTTGATGGTATTTTCCTTCTGTTAAAGTCATTTTGATCCATGTTTGTGGTAAATCTTCTCTAAATTCATGATCACGTTTATGCAAGGTTTCGGGTTTCTCAATAATATAAACCTCGCAAGCAGTTGTGATATAGTAACCGCCGCCTTTAATGCGAATAGAAATGCCCGTTCGTAATTTGTATAACGTTTCGGGGGTCACCTTTCTTTCCAGCTGAACAACATACGTGCGTTTATGCGGAATATCACTTTCAAATAATAATTTTGTTACTCTTTTATTGGTTGTGAGTATCAACAATCCTTCCGAATTATTATCCAGTCTTCCAATAGCATGCGTGCCTTCCGGAAATTCAAATTTTAAATCGCCTAAAAGATTTACTTTATCGGGGCTAATAAATTGCGAAACCATTTTGTATGGTTTATTTAAAATAAAATACCGGTTATGCATCAAACGTTTTAACGGTAGGTTTATAACCGAATAATTTTAGCAACGCAAAGGTTAAACAAAACCCTGCAAGCGCAGCTATCACAGCTAAAAAAGTGGCTCCCATTAAATAAACTAAGCCGAGATTTATAGCCGTATCAATTGTCAATGCTTTGCTAAAATTTAAAGAAAGCTGTTTTCCTAAAACTATTTCGCCGGTTTTAATACTTAAAAATATAATAAGCGGTATCATTGGTGGTACACTAATTTGTGCAGTTAAGCCAACGATCACTTTATTAAGTTTAAAATAAATTGCAAAAATAATTGCCAACGCAAATTGAAATCCCCAAAGAGGAACAATTCCAAAAAATAAACCTAAAGCAACTGATAGTGATTTTTTTAAAGCTGTTTCATTTGCGGCAATAATTTCTTCCTTCCACAATTTTTTAATATTGTTTACGGTAAATTTCCTCACCAACATTACGGGTCGCCAAAACACTGCTGCTAAAATAACCAGATACGTATTTAAAAAACTTATACGCGTAGAATCAACACTTGGTTTAAAGTGCGACACTCTTTCGCCCGCAGGCGCGTAATAAACTTTTACAGGAACCGATAAAACAGGAATGCCTCGCCACGAAGCTTTTACGATCACTTCAATTTCAAGTTCAAACTTTGTTGTAAATAAATAAATGTTTTTTAAACGTTGCACCGGATATAAACGAAATCCACTTTGCGTATCGGGCAAACTAATTCCGGTTTCAAGCCAAAACCAAAAATTACTAAAACGGTTACCAAAATTACTTTTAGCCGGCACATTTTCAACGTTCATGTTTCTGGCACCAATTATTAAACTTCCCGGCACTTCCTCAACCCTGTTTAAAAACGTAATAAAGTCATCAGGAAAATGTTGGCCATCACTATCAATACTAATTGCATAATTAAATCCAAGTTCTGCTGCTTTCTTAAATCCATTTCTTAACGCAGTTCCTTTTCCTTTATTTTTTTGGTGATTAATAATAATTAGCTGAGGATATTTTTTCAGTATTTTTTCGGAACCATCTGTGCAACCATCATTAATCAAAATTACCGAAACGCAATATTCTAAAGTGGATTCTATTACCTTTTCTACCGTTTTAGCATTATTGTATGTAGGAATTAAAACACAACACTTCAGTTGCTCAAATTTTTTTTTTACCAAACTATATTGTAAATCACCAACTGTCATAACAAGGATGTAAAAGTAAGCAATATTGCATTCAGATAATTTTATTGGTGGTTAATAAAATTTCGTAATTTTTTATATGTTTGTCGTCACCCATTACATGAAAAAATTTACCTGTATACTTTGCATTTATTTTTTTAGCACTATCGTCTCCATTTCACAAACAGATCAAAAACCAGCAAAGGAAAAACCTTCCGAGAAACGAGAAAAAAAAGAAAAGCTGTTGCCAGAAAATATAGAAATTTTTTCTAAAAATTTTTTAATACGTCCGAGGTTTGTTTATCCGCAGGTTTTTTTAAATGTAAACAGCCGCTTGTTGGGAAAAGGTGAAAAATTTAGATATATACCGGCGATACCAGGAGTTGTAGGTTTAAGTTTAAAAATAAAGAAGGTCTATATTTCGGCAGCGTTTCAGTTACCGGCCAGCAAAAAATTGATTGACAAATACGGGGAAACAAAATTTAGAAATATAAATATAAATATATACGGACGAGTATTATCGTGGGCATTGTTTT
>JAYTBK010000110.1:0-1921 GCA_043737035.1 Bacteroidota bacterium
CGGAAAATTTTTCGAGCTTGCCTGGCATGTAACAGTGGTAAGCAGTAAAAATACTAAAATTGATAATGAATTAATAATGTATTTTTCTTAACCTAATTAGTTACATTCGTGCTACAAAAAACAAGCTATGGACTTTAATTATAACAAAACAAAAATTGTTGCTACAATGGGTCCTTCAACCGAAAACATTGCTGTTTTAGAAGAAATGTTTTTAGGAGGATTGGATATTTGCCGTATAAACTTTTCGCACGGCGATTATGAGCCTATTAAACACGTTATAGATAACATACGCACATTAAATAAAAAACTGAACCGCCATGTTGGTATTTTGGGCGATTTGCAGGGTCCGAAACTCCGAATAGGAAAAGTAAAAGACAACGCAGTTGATTTGATTAACGGAAACGATATTACCATAACTACCAAAGAACAAGAAGGCACAGCAGAAAAAATATACATCACTTATCCTCAATTTCCGTTAGATGTAAAAATTGGCGAACTCGTTTTAATTGATGATGGAAAAATTACACTTAAAGTTATTTCTACCAATAAAAAAGATGAGGTTGTTGCCAATATTATTGCAGGTGGTGTGCTCTCTTCAAAAAAAGGAGTAAACCTGCCAAATACAAAAATAAGCTTGCCGTGTTTAACTTTAAAAGATTTGCGCGACCTTGATTTTGCTTTGGAAAACAACTTTGAATGGATTGGATTATCTTTTGTGAGAAGTGTAACCGATATTGTGGAACTCAAAGAAATTATACGTTCGAAAAAGAAAAAGGCGCGCGTTATCGCTAAAATAGAAAAGCCTGAAGCGATTAAAGAAATCGATAAAATTATAGAAGTATCAGATGGCGTAATGGTGGCCCGCGGTGATTTGGGCGTAGAAATGCCGATGGAAGAAGTTCCTTTATTGCAAAAAATGATCGTTAATAAATGCATCCTCGCATCCAAACCGGTAATTATTGCAACGCAAATGATGGAGAGTATGATCACCGCATACACACCAACACGCGCTGAAGTTAATGATGTTGCCAATGCCGTATTGGATGGAGCCGATGCTGTAATGCTTAGCGCGGAAACATCAGTTGGGCGTTATCCGGTAAAAGTAATTGAATACATGCGCCGCATCATTACGCAAATAGAAAACAACGGCCCAATTTACTACAAGGAGCACGAACCCGAATTAAAAACCGTTACATACATTACAGATAGCATTTGCTACAACGCAAGCGTAATGAGCAAACAGGCAAATGTAAAAGCTATTATATCCATTACAAACTCGGGTTACACGGCATTTAAATTAAGTAGCCATAGGCCAAAAGCAAATATTTTTATTTTTACCGATAACGAATCGTTATTAAATGCTTTAAGTTTAGTATGGGGCGTGCGCGGTTTTTATTACGATAAATACGAAAGCACCGACCAAACGATAACCGACTTAAAAGAGCTTGTAAAAACACGTGGGTTTGTAAAAGCCGACGACTTGGTTATTAATTTAGCAAGTATGCCAATGAAAGAAAAAGGCAGAACAAATATGTTGAAGTTGAGTTATATACAGTAGCGAAATAATTACGGTAAAACGACCTACTCATTAAAAAAAGCAATAAATTTTCCGATTACAAACAAATGTGTGCTTGCATAAAATCTGACTATTACCCAAACTGGCTTAATTTGTTGGATATAGATATTATGCAGGCATTTTTACTGATTCAAGATAAAGAATTGGCGGCACATAGTTATTATAAACATATCGATAATTACTATAAAAACTTATCCCGACTCGGATTATTTTATGATAGGTTGGATTATGAGAAATCTCGGACATTCCTTTCAATGCCACCTAAGCCGTTAAGGTTTAACGGTAGTGTTTAATCCAAACTCAATTTACCCTCCCGTAAAACCATCGATATCTCTTTTGTCTTTT
>JAYTBK010000111.1:0-5043 GCA_043737035.1 Bacteroidota bacterium
GGCATATTTAAATCAAACTCCAAAACAGGAAATTATTTAATTAATTTACCTTCCGGCTACGATTTTAAAATCACATTTGCACAGCAAGGATTTGCTGAACAAATATTTGATGTTGATACCAAAAATGCAAACTCTTTTACCAATCAACCACTAAATGTAAACTTCTTAAAAAACGAGCCCCTAGCGGAGCATGAGCCCATTGTTATTCCAAGTAAGCTTGAGCCGGAGTTAAGTAATTCGTTTAAAAATTATGAGCCAGATACTGCCGCGCTTCAAGCTTTGAAAAAGCAAGCTGTTGCAGTTGCAAAATCTGATAGCTCCGTAGTATTAAAATTTACCTCAAAAAGTTCGGCTACTGAGCCGGCAAAAAACACCGAACCAATTGTTGCAGTAAAACAAACCAAAACATCTACTCAAAAAAACACCGAACCAAAAAATGCTGCCATTACAAAACAAAATGCTACAGTAGCATTAAACGCTAAGGCTTTCGCGGACAGACAAGAAATGATAGAAAAGTACGGTAGTTTAAAAATAGAGGAATTAAAATATTTGGTTCAGGTTGCGGCATACAGGCATCCAGAAAATTTTAAATCTTCTCATCTTACCAATGTGGCAACTATTAAACAAAAGGAAGAAAAGATTGGCGACGTTGCCCTATTTGAAGCAACAAATATTTTTGATACTTGGAAAGAAGCTGATGAATTATTGGCAAAGGTGAAACAGGCAGGGCAACAGGACGCGTTTTTAACTGTGATGTACAACGGCAAAAGGTTGTATTTAAAAGATTTGGTGAGCCAAGGAATTTGGGACTCCAAAAACAAAGTACAGTAATTATCCTTTGCGGGATGGGTTGTCTTTTAAAAAAGTATCCCATCCCGAATAATTTTTTTTGTGTACGCCGCCAGCAGTTTTATTTTGAAAGAAATGACACACAGCGGCTGCAAGTGCATCGGTAGCATCAAGTAATTTTGATTCGTATTTAAACGTTAATAAATTTTCGAGCATTGCAGCAACTTGTTCTTTCGATGCATTTCCATTGCCTGTAACACTCATCTTTATTTTTTTAGGTAAGTATTCCGTCATTGGTATCTGTTTGGAAAGTGCGGCTGCAATGGCCACTCCTTGCGCCCTTCCCAACTTCAACATCGATTGAACATTTTTGCCAAAAAATGGCGCTTCAATAGCCAACTCATCCGGTTTGTATTCTTCGATTAATCCAACCACCCGTTCAAATATTTTTTTTAACCTGTCGGCATGGTCGTCAAGCTTATTTAATTGAATAACACCTAAAGTAATTAATGAAATTTTATTGTTTTGGATGTGCACAAGTCCATATCCCATTACAATGGTTCCGGGGTCTATTCCAAGTATAATTCTGTCGTTAATGGCCATTTATGTGTAAATTTAATTTTTTATTTTCAGTTCGTTTTGTATAAACCTAAAAAGATATTAGCGATAAGTTTAAAGTTGATTCTGGGCCTGATTAGCTTTTATATAATTTACATTCGCCTTGCTTCTGTACCACATTTAGGTGAACAATTTCAACTTTGGCTGCAAACACCTTCACTTTTTGTTGTGTTAGGGATTACACTTTTACTAATGCCTTTAAACTGGGGTATTGAATGTTTTAAATGGAAACTTATTACTATGCCGGTTGAATCCATTTCTTATTCTACATCGGTAAAATCGGTTCTTTCGGGCATTTGTGTTGGTAATATTGCGCCGGGTAGGGCAATGGAATTTTTGGCGAAAATATTTTTTTTTAAACCTGCAAATCGTCCCGTAATTACAGTGTTACATTTTATAAACGGTATGTTTCAAATGCTCATTACAGTAGTGTTTGGATTATGCGCTATTTTAATAAAAATCAATCAATACCAAACCTCTTCATTAATTATTTATTTAGTAATTGCATTCGGTTTAATGGCCTTAATTTTTTTTTGCTGGGCCATTACACATGTAGATTATATACAAAAAAAACTTTCTTTTTTTAAATGGTTTAAACATATTAATAATTCTCAAATTATAAAACCCAAACCTTTGTTAGTTGCCAAATTATTTGGCTTATCTTTATTTCGTTATTTAGTTTTCACTTCGCAGTTTTATCTTATATACAGCGCTTTGTTTCCTTCAAGTTTATTTTTTCAAAGTTTTGCCAGTATTGCCGCATATTTTATGTTTACTAGCCTCGTACCAATGATAAGCGTTATAGAGCCTGCGATACGAGCTGCTATTGCGCTGTTTGTTTTTAATAGCGCAGGAGATGCGACGGTAAATATTGTTCTTGCTTCAACATGGGTGTGGATGGTAAATGTTGTTGTGCCAAGTTTATTTGGTTACGTTATTATACTTAAAGAAAAAGTTTATTTTAAAAGTGGTAATTGAGCTCTATATATTTTCGTTAATTACCATTGCATACGGTATATTTACAACGTTTGCCTTAATAGGAATTAATAAACTTAAACGTGGTTTAGTTTTAAATAATTTATCTAATCTGCCTTTTATCAGCATCGTCATTTCTGCCCGTAACGAAGCCGAAAACATTGTGGTGTGCTTGGAGCAAATTAAAAAACAGAGTTATCCCGCAAACCGTTATGAGGTAATTTTGGTTGATGATGCATCGGATGATTTTACTTTAAAATGCGCTGAAGCATTTTTCTTGAATTCAGAATTAAATTATCAACTTGTTAAAAGAATAATCCATCAGGGAAAAAAGAAAAATATTTCTGATGCAATTGATTTGGCCAGAGGAACGATAATTATTACTTCGGATGCCGATGTTGTTTTTCGATACGCAAACTGGCTTTTAAATATTGGTGCTTATTTTGTTAAGCACTCGCCGGATATGCTTGTAATGCCGGTGGATTTTAAATCAGACAAAAAAATAATTAATGCGTTTCAGATATTTGAAAATATTGCATTAACAGCTATTGCCGCTGGTTATGCTGGATTAAAGAAGCCGTTTTTATGCAATGGTGCTAACCTTGCCTTTAAAAAATCGACATTTAGTATTGTTGGTGGTTACCAATCACACATGCACTTATCCTCAGGTGAAGATGTTTTTTTAATGGAAGAAATAAAGTTACAACCTGAGGGTCGTGTGGATTATTTGTTTTCACCCGAAGCAATAGTTAAAACGGTAGCTCAAAAAACAGTTTCATCATTATTTATACAAAGGGTTCGTTGGGCGTCGAAAACAAAATACAATTACAATAAACTAAACCGGTTTTCGGCCCTTATTGTGGTATTGGCAAATCTCATTTTTTTAGCTTTGTTAGTTGCAATTGTAAAAAAGTCATTTATTATACCGTATTTATCGATTTTTGCTATGGCAAAGATTGTTTTTGATTTTTTGTTGCTATTTTTAGCTTCTAATTTTTTGGGTCGGGTAAAATATATGTGGTTAATTATTCCTTTCGAATGCATATATTGGTGTTATGCGTTAATTGTTGGAATTAGCTCATTTTTCATCAAACCAACTTGGAAAGGAATTAAAATTAATTAATTGCTGTTTAAAAAAAAACATACTGATTATATTTCTGAGTCGCTCTCAAAACAAACGTGGAGGCGTTTTAAAAGGGATAAGCTCGCAATGTTTGGCTTAGGTTTAATCGTTTTTGCAACAGTAGTTTCCATTCTTGGTTATACCATTACACCCGATCCTACACCTTTTGCAAATGATCAAAAACCGGAACTGCACATAAAAAAACCTGGCTTTAGCGTTGAAATGTTACAGATAGAAAAAAACGAAAAGCCCCATTCTAAAAATTGGTTTAATAAGATGGTGTTCGGAGAAGTGAAAGATTATTCTTCTGTGCCCATGTACTCATATAATTTTTCAGGGTTTGACATTATTATTGAAGAGTATACAGGGAATATACCTAACAACGGAACTAAAATACCATTTAATCTCGCCGATGTTGTTTATGATGTAAACGCGAATTATCCGATTAAAAACGACAGTGTTACTAATAAAATTGAATTTTATCAGTTACGTACTGGCGAAAAATTAAAACTTTCGGTAAAGGAGTTGCAAAATAAAATTATTGAAAGCCACATCGTTACCAAACATTACCTTTTAGGAACCGATTTGGCAGGCCGTGATTTATTGAGCAGGTTAACCATTGGCACACGGATTTCGCTTTCCGTTGGTTTTATTTCAGTGATTATTTCTATTATCATCGGCATTTTGTTTGGTGCAATGGCCGGTTATTTCAGGGGTTGGGTTGATGATGTTATTATGTGGTTGATAAATGTTGTTTGGTCAATACCAACATTATTACTTGTAATAGCCATTACTTTAGTATTGGGAAAAGGAATTTTGCAGGTTTTTATTGCTGTGGGCTTAACCATGTGGGTTGACGTCGCGCGCCTGATACGCGGACAAATTTTGAGTATTCGCGAAAAAGAATTTGTGGAAGCCGGCCGTGCACTTGGCTACAAGAGTATGCGTGTAATTATGAAACATATATTACCAAATGTAATGGGGCCGGTTATTGTAATAGCATCTTCTAATTTTGCGTCAGCTATATTAACCGAAGCTGGGTTGAGCTTTTTAGGAATTGGTGCGCAGCCTCCAACGCCTTCGTGGGGTGAAATGATAAATGCTCATCGGGGCTACGTGTTAGTTGATTCGGCTTACCTTGCCTTTGTTCCGGGCATTGCAATTATGATATTAGTATTAGCTTTCATGCTCGTAGGTAACGGTTTGCGTGATGCCCTCGATTCTAAATCATTTGATACCAAGCCTTTATTGGGAAACTAATATTATTTAAATCCTTCAAACGCGCCCAATCCAAAGAGTGAAAAATCGTACTTAATAGGGTCGTTTTTATCAAATTTTCGCAGCATCGATGTTACTTCCATAACAGCTTGCCAATCGTTTTGCTTGCGTATTAGTAAACCAAGTGCGCGACTAACGTTTCCGGTGTGCACATCAAGCGGTAAGCACAATTGCGAAGTTTTAATACCACTCCAAATTCCAAAATCAACACCCATTTCATCTTTACGCACCATCCACCTTAAAAACATACAAAGTCTTTT
>JAYTBK010000112.1:0-5042 GCA_043737035.1 Bacteroidota bacterium
CGTTCAAAAGCGCTTTCATAAATATCAGGCTTAATACGACAGAGCAATTGGCCTTTTTTTACCTGTTCACCTTCTTTCACGCACATTTCAACAACTTCGCCCGAAACATCGGAAGTAATTTTTAATTCTGCTTCAGGTTGAATTTTCCCATTAGCGGATACGGTTTCAATAATGCTTCGCACAGTTGCTTTTTCGCTGGTGACTTCAATAGGTGGTTCACCTTTCAAAAATTTAAAGAAAATAACAGTTGCTAATAGAAGAACACAAATGCCGATGATCCAATATACTTTTTTCATTTACGTCAATTAATTTTATACTTCCTTTTAAATCTTTTATATTTCGTTATTCAGATACCAACATCTAAAATTTAAAGTACTAAAGGCTTCCCTTGATAATAATCCAAAACTTTTAAACGAAACACGTAATCATACTTTGCCTGAATTAAATTACTTTGAGCGTTTTGTAATCTTGTTTTCGAGTTGCTAAAATCAAAGGTGCTAATACTTCCAACATTGTATTTTTGTTGTGAATAGTTGTATGATTGTTCCGAAGCTTCAACTGCAATTTTATTAGAGTTATATCGGTTTAAGCTTGCTTTTGCGTTTGCATAGGCTTGCGCGATGGTTTTGTAAAGGTTTTGTTCAATAAGGTCTTGCGCGTATTTTGCATTTAAAGCGTTGAGTTTTGCATTTTTAATTCCGGTGTAAGTCTGCAAACCGTTATACAAAGGTATGGATAAAGTAAACCCAACGCTCTTATTTACATTTTCATTAAACTGATCAACGAATGGTTTTTTACTTGTAAGTACTTCCGTTTTTGGCTGGTATATTATTTCACCCGATTGTGTTAGGTAAGGTGCTTGTTCAAAGCCCAGATAGTTTACACCGTCAATCTTTTTATTTAATTCCGAAGTACCGGTACCAAGGCTTCCCGTTGCGCTTAACGTTGGGCTAACCTTGCCCTTTGCTACATCTAAATTTTTTTCGGCAGCCAGCAAATTGTACTGCGCCCCTTTTACCGAATGTTGATTTTTTAATGCTTCTTCATAAACATTTTGCACAGAAATTCCGGCAAGTTCTAAACTGAGCACATCAATATTAGGTCGGGAAATGGAAAAATTATTTACACTATCTAGGTTAAGCAGTTGCTTTAAAGTTAGCATAGCAAGCTGGTAATTATTATCCGAATTAGTAAGATTTACTTCATCGTTGGCCAGCTGGGCCTTTAAATCAAACACCGAACTCTTTGCGATTGTGCCGGCTTCCGCTAATTTTTCGGTTCGGCTTAATTGCAATTTAGAAATTTCTAACTGTGATTTGGAAATCACACTTAACTCCTCAGTAAAAATAACGTTGATGTAAGCGGTTGCAACGTTGAGCGCCAAATCATTTTTTTGTTGTAAAAAATTTTCAGTGCTCGAAAGATAATTGTATTCGTTGGCCTTAATATTATTGTACTGCGCCAATCCCGACCATAATACCACGTTGCTTGAAATAAAAAAGTTTTGCGATAACACTTGGCTATTTGCAAACGTGTTGGTGTACCTATCTATGGTTCGCCCGAAATTGTAGGTATGCTGAGCGCCGGCATTTAAGGTTGGCAAAATAACGGCTTTACTTTGTAGTGCATTATTTTTATTGATAAGTGTAGAGAGTTCTGCCTGCTTTAAAGCGATGTTATTTTTTTGCGCATAGTCAACGCATTGTTGAAGGTTCCACACGTTCGATTGAGAAATGGAATTCAACGACAAACACAATAAAATTATAACCGGAAATAAATTTTTCATGCGATGGTATTAACTGTCGGTAAATTTAACAAAAAACATGCAATCACAAAGGAAACGGAATACACATCATAAAGACCATTTGTGCGAAACAAACCGGCTTTTACGATCTTAATTAATTAGTGTTTAACACTGATTTTTGTTATTTTTCTAATTTTAACAGAAGCATTTAATGACCCCTTTTTTAAGTACGGTTGCAACATATATACATGATCATCACCCTAATGAAACAGGTGAAATATGCGTTGTATTGCCAAACAAACGAGGGGCACTTTACCTGAAACAACATCTGGCAAAATTATTTACAAAAACCATTTGGTTGCCCGTGATAATTAGCGCGGAAGAACTTGTTGAAAAATTATCGGGATTGCAGCAGGCAGACAGCATTGATTTAATGTGCGACCTGTATGTGGCATACATGCTTGTTTTAAAAGACAAAGCTGAACCTTTTGACGCGTTTTCTAAATGGGGAAGTTTAATGCTTCAGGATTTTAATGAGTGCGACCGTTATTTAACTGACACCCAAGCGCTGTACCAAAATTTAAAAGAAATAAAAGACATTGAAAACTGGTCGTTAGGGGAAACAACGCTAACCAACGCACAAGAAGATTACTGTACTTTTATGTTGCAAATGGGCGACATATACGCGGAATTTGGGAAAATTTTATCGGCAAAAAAACAGGGTTACCAAGGGTTGATGTACCGACAAGCCGTTCAATCATTTAAAGAAAATGATTTTACCGACCGCTATAAAAATATATTAATTTGCGGTTTCAACGCTTTAAACAAAGCGGAAATCATTATTTTTTCTGATTTGGTAAAACGCGGCAAAGCAAAATTATTGTGGGATACAGATGAATATTATGTAGCGAATGAGGACTATGAAGCCGGATTGTTTTTACGCGAAAATTTTAAAGTTCCGGCGTTAAAAAACACACTGGAAAACGGCACCTATTTTAAAGACATTGCTAAAAATATAGAAATTGTAGCGGTGCCAAAACAAGTAGGCCAGGCGCAAGTTGTATCGCAAAAATTAGAAAGCTGGTTTAAAGACGGCATTGCGCCTAATAAAATCGCCATAGTTTTGGCCGATGAAAGTTTATTATTTCCGGTTCTTGCCCAATTACCGGCACAAGTTGAGCATGTAAACGTTACGATGGAATATCCGCTGCGGTTATCGCCTTTGTACGATTTGGTAGAAAATATAATTAACCTGCACCAGCAACAAAAAAATAACAGTGCCAGTTTTTACTTTAAAGATGTTTTTAAAATTTTACAAAATTCTTTCTTCAAAAAGTATTACAGCAGCTTTAAACCCGGAACTCCACTACAAACGATCATTCAAAAGATAATAGATAAAAATTATGTTTGGATAAACGAACACATTTTACATCAACTTTTTGCAGACGATTATAAACACATTAAAGAAATATTTGTACCGTGGCCGGGCTCTGTGCAGGGAATAACAGCTATACAACGCATTTTGGATTTATTTAATACGTCAGGATCGGATGATGTAAAACTCGCAGCAACCGAACAGGAATACTTACACGTATTTACAAAATACTTTAACCGATTGCAAAATCTCATCCTTACACACTCGTATTTAAATTCGTTAACGACGTTAAAAAGCCTCTACAAACAAATTATTGGTACCGCTACCGTTCCCTTTATTGGCGAGCCGTTGCAAGGCTTACAAATAATGGGCGTATTGGAAACCCGTACACTCGATTTTGAAAACATTATTTTGTTAGGAGTGAATGAAGGCGTGCTACCGTCAGGAAAATCGGTAAATTCGTTTATACCTAACGATTTAAAACGGCATTACGGCATGCCACTTTACGGGCATAAGGATGCCGTATATGCTTACCACTTTTACCGCCTTTTACAACGTGCCACAAATGTATTTATAACTTACAATACCGAGCAAAGCGTGTTGGGCACAGGTGAAAAAAGCCGGTTTTTAACTCAACTTCAATTTGAGCTAAACAGGTACAACCCGCAAACCGTTATAACCGAGCAAATGCTTGGCGGCGGCGATTTAAAAGCAAGCCTGCGAAACGCAATTTCGTTTACAAAAACACCGTTTAACCTCGCGCCCGTTATATCAAAACTCACAACACATGATGAGTATAACGGTTTAAGCCCTTCCGCTTTAATTGCTTTTAAAGATTGTTCGCTCAGGTTCTATTTCAGGTACGGAACCGGCATAAAAGAAACCGACGGCGTAGAAGAAAACGTCGAAGCGAATACACAAGGCACTATTTTGCATGAAACGCTTGAAATATTGTATAAGCCTTTTATTTCGAGGGTTATAACGGTTCAAGACCTTGCGATAGAAAAAACAAAAATATCAAGTACGGTTGACCAGGTATTTAAAACCTACTTCACACAAAAGGAAAGTGAGTTCGGGAAAAATTTTCTGCAAAAAAAGGTGGTCAACGAATATGTATCCAAGCTATTGCTCAATGATAGTTCGCTTATAAAACAAGCAGCCGCTAACAACCAGTTGCTCACGTTAATTGATCTCGAAAAAAATCTTTCGGCGGCAATACCTGTTACCGTTAACAACCAATTGGTGCAGGTTTACATAAAAGGTTCGGCCGATAGAATAGATAGGCTTGGAGATAAAATACGGGTAATAGATTATAAAACATCGGTACATGCCGGTGATAAATTTATTTTTACTGGTTTTGAGGATTTGTTTACGGACAGCCATTACAATAAAATGCTGCAACTTTTTGTGTACGCTTGGTTAGTTGTAAAAAACCAATTGGCCCGCCCCGAGGAATTACAACCGTGCATTATTCCTTTTAAGAAATTTGAGAAAGAACCGAGATATATCCTCTCGGGGAATAAATCGGAAAAACTGTTACAGTTTACCAATGAGCTGTTACAGGAATTTGAAGCGCGATTAACGCAGGAAATTGAAACCATCCTAAACCCTGATCTATTATTTAGCCAAACCACCGACTTAACGCGTTGCGATTACTGCGCCTACGCAAGGATATGTAACGTGCAGTAAGAGACAGATTACTTAAGTACAAAGCACTACTACTTAAGTACGAACCATTACTACTTAAGTATAAACCATTGTTACTTAAGTACGAACCACCACTACTTAAGTATGAACCATTACAACTTAAGTACCAACCATTACAACTTAAGTATAAACCATTACTACTTAAGTACGAGCCACTGCTACTTAAGTATGAGCCATTAAAACTTAAGTACGAGCCATTATGACTTAAGTACGAGC
>JAYTBK010000113.1:0-11740 GCA_043737035.1 Bacteroidota bacterium
TACAATCGCCAACCGCTATATATGGCGAAAACCTTGTTAGATGAGCCATTGCACCAAAATTATTATGTTTTACGCGTTTATCTTTTCCGGCAAAAGCCTGATAACGATCCCAGGTTCCGCTCCAGCTGATTTTATTTATTACGCTTGGCGCAACGGGCATAAACGATACAAGTCCGGGACCTTCACCGCCAAACATGCCTTGTAATTTTAAGCGCAAATAATCGCTGATGCGGTCGCCTTCAATTTGCGAATCGCCGTAATGCAGAATACGCACACTCTTTGTTTCATTTGCAATATTTGCCAGCGAATTAAAAAACGACCATAAAGCAGTTTTAGAAGCGTTTTTATACTGTATACGTGTGTTTAATTTTAAGGTTGAGTCTTTTGTTTCAATCGCTTCAACAACCGTATCAGTTTTATTGCCGGCGGTGGGCGTTTCTTTGTCTTCGACATCTGCCAGCGCAATGATGTTAGTGATGTCTGTTTTTTTTACTTCTTCTTTAAAAAAAAGGGCTTTAAATGTGGGGAAGCGTATTGCATAATTTTTTGATAAGTAAATTCCTTCGGCAGGATACCATAACGCAACAGCCCCCAGCGCGGCGAAAACCAACACCAAAAACAACAACGTATGAAATGGTTTTTGCACTTTATTTTGTTAGCCAATATGCGAATTTCGCTTCGGCGGTAAAGCGGAAAAATATATAGTTTTTCACAAATGCAAGTAAATAACAATTTGGCGATGTTATTTACTTTAGACCCTTGCAATGTTAAAAATAATTTTTGTGGTAATACAAGATAAGATCTACTGAGTTGGTACAACCCGTCTTTTTGAGCATTTTTCGTCTATGCGTATCAATTGTATGTTTGCTAACAAAAAGTTTTGCCGCAATAGCATTACTGGTTAACCCTTTATTTATAAGTGCCAATACATCCATTTCACGGTTGGAGAATACATTTTTTATATTCGGGTTTACGTAATCTTTAAATTTTTCTTCGTGTAGCGCGGGCGCTTCAAATTTCCATGTAAATCCGTTGCCTAAGTTCATAAATGAAATATCTGTAAGCTGTGTATAATAACTTACGTTGTTGCTGTCGTTATCTTTAAAGTACACCGCCGATTGCGCCAATATTTGAATGTAACACCCATCGCTCTTTCGTATACGGCAGACAACCTTTAAAGCAACATCAGTTGTATATTGATGGTGGGCTGCATAGTCGGCCACGGCATACACCAATCGTGTTAAAATTTCAACATCGGTTGCGTGTACAAATCCCCACAGGTTATCAAAAATAAATTGGTCGTTGGTGTGGCCTAATAAATCCTGCACACCATAATGGTTGGTTACGATCTTTTCTTTAAAATCGATAAGGAAAGCGCATTGGCCTTTTATGTGGGGCGTAAAAGCCTCGTGACGCTTCGTGCCTTTTTTACATTCGTTATAAAGTTGAAGGAAATTTGATTGGTATTTTTGAAAAGAGCTAAATTGCATATTTCTATGATTGCGTTTTTTAAATGATAACGGTTGTTGCGCCTAATGTATTGTAATAGCGAATAAAAAGTTTGTCGAGCCTTTAAAAATTTCTATTTTAAGAGCCTTATACAAAGCTACATTCTCTTTACATTTTTTTAAGTAAGTGCTGGTGGGTATTTTGGTATTTTATGTAAAATTTGATTGGCCTTTTCTTAAAAAAACGTATTTTTGCAGCCCTCATAACATTTAACGCTGCTTAGTATGGATATTTCAAAGAACGATATAGATAATTTAAATTCAGAAATTAGTATTAATATTTCGCCACCCGATTATCAGGAAAAAGTTGATAATGCCATAAAAAAAGCACAAAAACAGGCCACTATGCCTGGGTTTAGAGCCGGTAAAGTGCCAGTTGGACTTATCAAAAAACAATACGGAAAAGGCATTTTAGTGGAAGAAATAAACAAGCTTTTAAACGAAACACTTTATAATTACATTAACGAAAATAAATTGGAGATTCTTGGCAATCCAATTCCAAAACAAAACAACAACAACATTGATTTTGAGAAGGATACACAATGGACTTTTAATTACGACATTGGCCTGAGTCCTAAGTTCGACTTGGCGCTGGATCAATCACAAAGTTTTACGTACAACACAGTTAAAATTGATGATGCATTGGTTGAAAAGTATCTTAAGGATGTGAAACGCAATTACGGTAAACCATCAAACCCGAAAGTAGCCGAAGCAACCGACGTGCTTTATATAGATATTGTTGAGCTTGATGCCGAAGGAACAATTAAACCGGGCGGCGTATTTAAATCTACGAGCATTGGTATTGACCGTCTTAAAAACGAAGCGGTGAAAGTGAAATTAATCGGATTAAAAGTTGACGATAAAATTGTTTTAAATGCAAATGAGCTATATGATTCGGCAGTTGATAAATCCATGTCGCTGGCTATTGATAAAGAAATTGCGGAAAACTTTAGTTCTGACCTTCAGCTTACCGTTAAAAACATCGCCCGTATGGAAGATGCCGAACTTAATCAGGAACTTTTTGATAAATTATATGGTGCCGGAACTATAAATTCGGAAGAAGAATTTAGAAATAAAATAAAATCCGAGCTAGCTGTTATGTTTACCCAAGATACGGACCGTAAGTTTGTTGAAAACGTTGAGAGCGCGTTGGTAGAAAAATTAAACATTAAGTTGCCCGATGAATTTTTAAAACGCTGGTTGCTCGCAGTTAATGAAAAGCCGCTTACAAAAGAACAACTGGAAGCAGAATATCCGGCGTATGCTAAAACCATGCAATGGAAACTAATAGAGAACAAAATAATAAAAAACAACAATATTTCGGTAACACCTGATGAGGCCAAAGCCGAAGCGGGCGGTTATGTAAGATCGCAATACGCGCGTTATGGCCAAACACCCGATGAAACCGAAGTTGCTAAATTAGCAGATTCGATACTTGCAAAACAAGAAGAAGCACAAAAAATATTTGAAGGTTTGTACAGTAAAAAAGTACTCGATCTATTAAAAACAAACTGTAAGCTCGAAACAAAAGAAGTTAGCTATAATGAGTTTTTTGGAATATCAGAATAAACAATTTTATGGCTTAACTGTTTCCTTCATATTACAATTTTAAACATTTAATGCAAGAAGTATATATAACAAGGGCAGCAAAATTTTTACCAAATGAACCCATTTCTAGCGATGAAATGGAGGATTATTTAGGTATGATTGATGGTGTGCCTTCGCGTGGTAAAAAACTCACACTTCGTAACAACGGCATAAAAACGCGGTATTATTCAATTGATAAAACAGGCAAGTCGACGCATTCCAATGCAAAAATGACTGCACTCGCCATTGAAAAATTAATGGATAACGAGTTCTCTGAAAAAGATATTGAATTTTTAGCCTGTGGCACTACTTCGCCCGATAATCTTTTACCATCTCATGCAGTAATGGTGCACGGCGAATTAAAAAGCGGCCCTCTCGAACTTGTTTCCACTTCGGGCGCCTGTTGCGCAAGCATGCAAGCATTAAAATTTGGTTTTACTTCAATTCTTGCAGGTAACACGGCGAATGCTGTAATTACCGGTTCCGAAAAATTATCGTCGTTGATGCGCGCCGAACATTTTGAAAAGGAAACGGAACGCCTTGCGGAAATGGATCAAAATCCTTTCATTTCGTTCGAAAAAGATTTTCTTCGTTGGATGCTCTCCGATGGCGCGGGAGCGTTGTTACTTGAAAATAAACCCCGCAAAACAGGCATATCATTAAAAATAGAATGGCTCGACATAAAATCTTACGCTAACCAGTTTGAAACCTGTATGTATGCAGGAGCCGGTAAAAATGCCGATGGCGGCACAACGGGCTGGAAAGAACATCCTACTGAGGATTGGCTCAATCAATCCTTATTCTCATTTAAACAGGATGTAAAATTGTTGGGGAAAATAATTGTTCCCACTGGAACAAAATACTTAAAAGAAATACTCGATAAAAGAGCATTTGATGTTACAACCATTGATTATTTTTTACCGCATTTATCTTCCGAAGTATTTCGTGGAAAAATAGCGGAAGAAATTTTAAAATACGGTATTGATATTCCCCAAGAAAAATGGTTTACCAATTTGAGTTACATCGGTAATGTTGGCTCAGGTTCTATAATAATGATGCTTGAAGAGTTAATGAATTCGGGTAAATTAAAACCCAAACAAAAAATATTGTTAATGGTGCCCGAGAGTGCGCGTTTTACGTATGCGTACTGTTTACTCACGGTTTATTGATAAAATTAGCATCGGTTTGCAATATATTTTGGGCGTTCGAGCGTGCTATCACTTCAATCTTTTGCAGGATGCAGGCAAAAGGATTTGCATTCTATCACTAACGCAACGTTTAATTTAAAATTTGGTATTGTACCTCCGCGTGAAGGATTGAACGAAAATCCTTTTAAATTGTGAGGCACGAGCACATTAAAAGATTGCAGTGAAAGCCCGGCCCCCTAGGGCACGCCCAAATTGAATTAAAGTTTCCAAAAATAATTTATTGACGAATGCGCAACACTATATTGTGAAAAGAAACCTGTTAATATTTATGCGTACCTTTGCAGTCATAAAATTTGGCGCATGAAAAAAGAAGACGTACCGCAGGATCCATCGGCTTTAGTTGGCGTTACACGCGATGTATGTTATGTAAAGGATGCAAACGGAAAATACACCACCGATTTAAGCATTGGCTGGGACGTAAAAAAGCAAGCGCTTGATAATGCCTGGAACGATATTAATGAACGGGTTGCAGGAGCAACTTTACAAGTAAAGAACGGAGAAATTAGTCCGGTTTATTATTTTATGGAACTGAAATTAATGGATACAACTTTACTTTCGGGATACACCGGCTTTTGGAAATTTACCATTAAAAGGCATTTTAAACCCGCCGTTTTTAAAAATTTAAGCAATAAAAAACTGGCTGTGTACGCCAAAGCATTTGATATTACTATTGATGAACTCAGAAATTTTAGAGGATAACGCCACAAGGCATTACAAACACATACAAACGGCACATTGCGAAAACGGTGTGGCAACGGGTTTACTTAAGTACCACGGATTAGAATTTATGACCGAGCCATTAATGTTTGGCCTTGGATCGGGAATATTTTACATTCACATTCCGTTTTTGATGGTAAATGGCGGGCCGGCAATTTCTTACCGCAGCATGCCCGGCTGGATCTTTAGCAGAGCCAGTAAATTACTGGGCGTAAAAGTAAACCGCAAAAAATTTAATAACGAGCAGGAAGCTTATGATTATTTAAACGCGCAAATTGCGATTGGCACCCCCGTTGGCTGCCAAGTGGGCGTTTATAACCTTCCTTATTTTCCTACCGAATACCGTTTTCACTTTAACGCGCATAATATTGTGGTTTACGGTAAAGAAAATGGCAACTACTTAGTGAGCGACCCGGTAATGGAAACGGTTACAACATTAACTGAAGCCGATATGCTAAAAGTTAGATTTGCCAAAGGACCGCTAGCACCGAAAGGACATGTTTATTACCCCGAAAATATAAAACCCGTTAGTAAAGAGCAAATTCAAAAAGCTATTTCTAAAGCTATAAAACGCTCGGCCTTTGATATGCTAAAAATTCCCGGCCCTATTTGTGGTGTAGACGGTATTAATTACACGGCGCGACAATTGCGCAAATGGCGCGATAAATTAGGCCCGCGTAAAGCGGCGTTGTATGTTGGGCAAATTGTGCGGATGCAAGAAGAAATAGGAACGGGCGGCGGAGGTTTTCGTTTTTTATACGCTGCTTTTTTGGAGCAAGCCAACGGCTATATTGCAAATGATCAGCTTTTGAAATTATCGGATGAATTTACAAAAGCAGGTGATATGTGGAGAGCAAGTGCCATTAATATGGGAAGGATTTTTAAAGGGCGACTTAACGAACAAAAAGATTTTGAAGAAAGCGCCAATATGTTGGATGAAATTGCTGAACTCGAACGCAATGCTTTTAAAGCACTAGCAAAAATAAAATTGTTGTAGAAAATTTGACTGAAAACGAGCATTTAATTCAATTAAAAAGGAAATCAAATGATCTCCTTTTTAATGGGTTATAAACTCTGAATCCAATCGATAACCTGATCTTTTGTTTTACCGATTCTTTTTTGGATGCGACCTACCAACTCATCGTCTTTACCTTCTTCATGTAACAAATCATCATCCGTTAGGTTAGCATACTGTTGTTTTGCCTTACCTTTTAACTCGTTCCAGTTTCCTTTTAATTTAAATTCTTTGCTGTCCATAGTAGTTTAATTTTGGTTATACAATGGTGCTTCAAAGTTTATGCCTGTAGGGTCACGATTTTGTCTCGGTTTAAAAAATACGGAGCGGCAGACTACCTCTGCACAACTATTTTTTCATGCGTTATCACTTTATTCATCGCAGATATTTTAACAAAATAAATTCCGGAGGCTATTGCGTCTAGCGACATCTGATATTTTGTCGCGGAAATTTTCTCGCTGAAAATAAGTTGCCCGGCAATGTTGTACAATTCTATCTTTTGTAAACTAACATTCCCGGAAATCGTGAGTTGATTTTCGGCAGGATTTGGATAAACAGTGATATAGTTTCCTTCCTCGAGTTCGTTCATCCCAACGCTCGCACCAATAGCAGCTACACTTGCAGAACCTGTTGTTAATGGGGCTAATAAACCACTTACATTGGATTGTTTGGCCTGTGTTAACGCAATATTTAACACTGCATCGGCGCTTAGCGTGGATTTAATTTTATAATGAAGAATAGCAATTTTGCCGTTGCCATTTACATTAGAACCGAGTGTATGCGTGGTAGCCGTATAAAGTAACCCACTCGTAAAGTTTAGTTTATTGAATTTTAAATTTTGGTTAGCGCCATTTATAAAAGACGTTGGATACTCCAGGTAGACACTATTGGTTTCAATTAAATTCTGATCAAACGTTAGTGTAAAGGCTAAACCATTAATATTATTAACCGGTGCCGAAGCGTCTCCTAAAAAAACGGAAGCCGTTCCCCAGTTTCCTTTATTTACAAAAGGTTGATCTGGAACAATACTTAATTGTGGATTACTAACGGTTTGCTCACTGCCTTTGAAAACATGTGTTAAACCATAATTATTAAAAATGGCCAATGTATCATTGTTATTAATGGTTCCATCTCCATTACAATCGCTATGGTTTACGTTTTTGCCATTACTGATGGTGCCTGTCCAGTTATTGGAAAAATACGATTGCCAAGCATTGCTTGTCGTAGCTCTCGTTGGCCCGGATTGTGTGTAATGCAATCCTAATTCTAAAACATCTAAATTATCTGCGAGACCATCACTATTAGCATCGCCCGGCCAAACATCTTGACAGGTTGGGTTTACAGTTACGGCAATGGTTTGGGTAGTGGTACAATTGTTTAAATCAGTTCCTATTACTGTATATGTTGAATTTATAGTTGGGGCGACAGTAATACTTGATGTAGTAGCGCCCGTTGTCCAAGAATAGGTGTTAGCGCCTAAAACATTTAATAAGGTGCTACTTCCAATACAAATGCTATTACTAATTGAAGCCGTTAGTGTAGGAATTGCATTGACAATTACTTGCACAGTGTTTGTTACAATGCAGCTATTAGAACCCGTTCCGGTAACAGTAAATACTGTTGTCGAACCTGGCGTAACATTGTTAGTAGACGTGATAACTCCATTGCTCCAAGAGTAAGTTGTTGCGGTGCCGGTTACAGTTAGAGTTAAGGAACTGCCTTGACATATAGATACATTATTATTTGTAATGTTCATTGCGGGCTGGGGCTTAATCAAAACGTTGGTTAACTTGTTTGATGTACAAGCACCATTTGTCACTTCAAGGTGATAATTCCCTGAGTTTGCTAGTACAGCATTTGATAATACAGGATTTTGAAGTGAAGAAATAAATCCATTTGGTCCAGTCCATGAATAGCTTCCTCCACCAGATGCCGAAAGATTTACATAGTTTCCCCCACAAATTACAGTATTTGAAACAACACTAACTATTTGATCAAATTTATAAACAAAAATCCCACCATTACTAAAGGCCACAATAGGTACTCCACTTGGAGTAACTCCAATTGAAGGTGAGCTTATCACAAATTGTGATAACCTCTTGCCATTCTATTTTCGTTAACTGAAACATAAAATCAGATGGAAACCTGTTCAAATTGCGCTTAACCGATTGTTTTAGTGTTCTTGTTTCTGTTTCGTAGAGCTCCGCCAAATCAAAATCTAACATAACCTTTAGGTTTCTTACTTCATAAATTTTTGTTTGAATAAGTTGTAATTGCATCTCTATAAATTAAATCGTTTTTGATAAAGCAAAAATAAATTAATTTGTAGTTGGCTTGTGCTATAAATTATAGCATTATAATTCGTACAAGCAATAAAATAAAGCCTTCATCAAAGCTTCATTTTAATATTCATTTTAATGTGTTCCAATACTTTGCTAACGGAGTATGATTTACCCGCGAACTCGGGCATATCGATGTTACTCAAAGCAATAATTAATTGCGCATTACTTGTATTTGTCCATACAAGATGCAATTGTGAAAAACTTTGAAAGGATATGAAATAAAAGACAACAAGTGCAAATAATTTTATTTTTATAAGATATTGATGCACTGTAATTTTGAATTTAGATACAAAAAACCCCTGATATTTCTATCAAGGGTTTTATTTTAAATTGCTTTTCCGCTTCCCTTTGGAGTGGAGCCGAGAGTTGAGGTCTACACTTCCTCCTCTACCTCTTCTTTACTTGCCATTAAACGCTCGTACTCTTCTTTACTGCCTACTACTATTTTTTCGTAATGGCGTAAACCGGTACCTGCCGGAATTAAATGCCCAACAATTACGTTTTCTTTTAATCCGTTTAATGTATCTACTTTTCCGTTTACTGCTGCTTCGTTCAATACTTTGGTTGTTTCCTGGAACGATGCCGCAGAGATCCAACTACTTGTTTGTAACGATGCTCTTGTAATACCTTGTAAGATTGGCGTTGCTGTTGCAGGAACTGCATCGCGCGCTTCCACCAGTTTTTTATCTTTACGGCGTAATACAGAATTCTCATCTCGTAATTTACGAGTCGTTACAATTTGTCCGCGTTTCAGGTTCTCAGAATCTCCCGGTTCAACCACTACTTTTTTAGCGTACAGGTTATCGTTCTCGGTCATAAAGTCAATTTTATTAATCAACTGTAATTCTAAGAAAGATGTATCTCCCGGATCTTCAATCTGAACTTTACGCATCATCTGGCGAACAATCGTTTCGAAGTGCTTGTCATTCAGTTTTTGTCCTTGTAAACGATAAACTTCTTGAATTTCATTTACTAAATATTCCTGAACAGCTGTAGGGCCTTTAATCGCTAAGATATCGCCCGGAGAAGTTGCGCCGTCAGATAACTGCTCACCTGCTTTTACGAAATCATTTTCCTGAACAAGAATATGTTTAGATAAAGACACTAAGTAACGGTGTTGTTCACCTGTTTTAGCTTCTACAACAACTTCGCGGTTACCACGTTTAATTTTACCAAATGTAACAATACCATCAATTTCGGAAACTACGGCAGGATTACTTGGGTTACGTGCTTCGAATAATTCGGTAACACGTGGTAAACCTCCTGTAATATCTCCTGTTTTTCCTGTAACGCGCGGTATCTTAACCAAAATTTGTCCTGGTTCAATTTTCGCTTTTTCGTTAACGATGATGTGTGCACTAACCGGTAAGTTATACGTTTTTAAAGGCTCACCTTTTTTATCCACAATTCGCATTAATGGAGATAAATTTTTGTCTTTAGATTCGATAATTACTTTTTCACGGAAACCTGTTTGTTCGTCGCTTTCCTCACGGTAAGTAACGTTTTCTTTAATACCTTCGTATTCTACATTTCCACCAAATTCAGAAACGATAACCGCGTTATACGGATCCCAGTCGCAGATAAGATCTCCTTTTTTTACTTTGGAGCTTGGTTTAATATATAATTGAGAACCATAAGGAATATTTCCGGTAGTTAACGTAATACCTGTGTTTGAATCAACAATACGAACCTCGGTAGTACGGCCAATTACAACGTTTGCTTTTACCCCATCTTGGTTAACACGTTCAACGGTGCGTAACTCATCAATTTCGGCAATCCCATCATATTTTGCAATTAATGCGGATGATGCGGCTGTATTAGATGCTGTACCTCCAACGTGGAATGTACGTAATGTTAACTGCGTACCCGGCTCACCAATAGATTGTGCTGCAATAACACCAACTGCTTCACCCAACTGAACCTGACGGCCATTCGCTAAGTTACGTCCGTAGCATTTAGAACATACACCATTTTTTGATTCGCACGTTAATACGGAACGAATTTCAACGGATTCAATTGGAGACACTTCTAAAATATCAGATACATCTTCCGTAATCATTTCGCCACCGGTAACAATTAAATCGCCGGTTGTTGGATGGTATACATCATTTAATGCTATACGACCCAATACACGGTCTCTTAATGTTTCAACAACGTCATCATTATTTTTTAATGCTGTTGCTGTTAATCCACGTAATGTACCGCAATCTTCTTCGTTAATAATAACGTCCTGCGCCACATCCACCAAACGACGTGTTAAGTAACCTGCATCGGCAGTTTTTAATGCTGTATCCGCTAACCCTTTACGCGCACCGTGAGTAGAAATAAAATATTCAAGAATGGATAAGCCTTCACGGAAGTTAGATAATACCGGATTCTCAATAATGGAAGCCGTTGTATCACCTGCTTTTTGTGGCTTGGCCATCAAACCACGCATACCACTTAATTGTTTAATTTGTTCTTTAGATCCACGCGCTCCTGAATCAAGCATCATGTAAACAGAGTTGAAACCTTGCTTATCTGAGCTCAACACATCCATTACCTTTTTAGTAACTTTAGAGTTAGCGTGTGTCCAGATATCAATTACCTGATTGTAACGTTCGTTGTTTGTAATGAATCCCATTGAGTAATTACTCATTACTTCATCAACTTGTGCACGTGCATCTTTAATAATTTTGAATTTTTCAGCAGGAGTTTCAATATCACCCAAATTAAATGATAATCCACCTTTGAAGGCTGTTTTAAATCCTAAATCTTTAATATCATCTAAAAACTTAGCAGTTTTAGCCATTCCTGTTTTCTTAACAACCATTCCGATAATATCACGAAGCGATTTTTTAGTCAACAGTTCGTTGATGTAACCTACTTCATGCGGAACAACTAAGTTAAACATCACGCGACCAACGGTTGTTTCAATTAATCTAGTTACTAATTCTTTTCCTTCGATAGCATTTGTAACGCGTATTTTAATTTGCGCATGAATATCAACTTGCTTTTCATTTAAAGCAATAACAACTTCTTCTGCACTATAAAACACTTTGCCTTCGCCTTTAACTACATCATTAGGTAAATTCTTTTTAGATTTAGTTAAATAATATAAACCTAAAACCATATCCTGAGATGGAACTGCAACTGGAGCACCGTTAGATGGATTTAAAATGTTATGAGAAGCTAACATTAAAATTTGCGCTTCTAATACTGCGGCATGTCCCAAAGGAACGTGTACCGCCATTTGATCACCATCAAAATCGGCGTTGAATGCAGAACACACTAATGGGTGTAACTGAATTGCTTTTCCTTCAATTAATTTTGGTTGGAAAGCCTGGATACCTAACCTGTGCAATGTTGGTGCACGGTTTAACA
>JAYTBK010000114.1:0-5039 GCA_043737035.1 Bacteroidota bacterium
AGTGGATTAGTATCTTTCGAAAACAATGTGTTCTTCACTTATTTACAACCCGAATTTTATCTAAATTCAATAAAAGTAAATGGTAAAGAGAAAAATGTGGGTACCAGTTTACAGTTTCAATACGACGAGAACTCTGTTATGTTTGATTTTGATTATCTAAATTTTAACGCTTATAAGCAATTGGCCTATGAGTTGAACGGACCAATTAAACTTTCCGGAATTACCGGCGTAACAGATATTTCTTTCCAGAATTTATCTCCAGGTACTTATACCATTAGTGCTTCTCCTCTAAGTCATTCAATGACTAAACCGGTAAGCGTTTCGTACGTATTTACAATTAAACCTGCTTTATGGCAAACGACGCCTTTTTTTATTGCCGTTGGAGTTTGCTGTATTATATTAACGTTACTTGTTTTTCTCTTTATTTTAAAAAAACGTGAAAAGAAACGCAGGAAAATATTCGAGATAGAAAAACAACTTGCCGAACAAAAATTAACCGCATTAAAGGCGCAAATCAATCCTCATTTTATTTCTAATTCTTTATCGTCTATTCAGCAGTTAATACATGCGGAAGAAATAGATAAGGCCGGTAAATATATTGCCATGTTCAGTATTTTTATACGAACAGTTCTAAACCTGTCTGATAGGCTGCTGGTGCCTTTAATAGAAGAAATCAAAATTATTGAATTGTATATAGAACTTGAACAACTCCGTTTTACCAATGAGTTTGAATTTATTAAAACCATATCGCCTGATATTGATATTTCTTATACATCCATTCCCCCCCTAATAACCCAGCCTTTAATTGAAAATGCTATCTGGCATGGTTTACTCCGTTTAAATAATATAAGGAAACCAGTTTTGAAGCTGCACATTTACAGGGAAGATAAAAGTGTAATAATTGAAATTGAAGATAACGGTGTAGGAAGAAAAACGAATGACAATCCGAGCCGCTTTAAAATTTCGAAAGGCACGGAGCTCATCAGGAGCCGTATTGAAAATCTTAATAAAATTCATCCTGAGCTAAATGTTTCCTTTAATATAAAAGACCTTTTGGATGCGGACGGTGGGGCAGCCGGAACAAAAGTATCTATTTCAATTAACCGTAATATATAACACATGATACCTTGTATACTTATTGATGACGAAAAAAGAAACCGCGAAGGTTTAATGATAATGCTAAAAAAACATTGCCCGGAGCTGGAGGTTTTAGCGGAAGCAGATTGCGTGGAAGCAGCGTTTGAGCAAATTAACAGGCATAATCCTAGTTTAATATTTCTCGACATAAGCATGCCGGGCAAAAATGGCTTTAACCTGCTGGATATGTTTTCTGAAATAAATTTTGAGGTTATCTTTGTAACGGCTTATGATGAATTTGCGATTTCGGCATTTGAGTTTAATGCAATAGGGTATCTTTTAAAGCCTATTGATTATACAAAACTAATTTCTACAGTGGAAAAGGCTGTTAAAGTAATAGCTACTAAAACTCACGCTAACGAAAACATTGTTCATTTTGTAAGTTCTCTGGATGATAAGAAAGAATTACTGAATAAGATCATGCTTCATCACAACGACAAAGTTATTCTTGTAGCATTAAAAGATATTAATTATATCGTTGCAAAAGGGGAGTATTCCCAAATTATTATAGCTGACGGTGAGCAGATATTCTCTTCAAAATCGTTAAGGTGTTATGATGACCTTCTGCGTTTACAACCTGATTTTGTAAGAATCAGTAAAAGCGCATTGGTTAATCTTGGTTTTATACGATCTTACTCAAAAGGAAGAGAATGTTCCATCACACTTAAAGACGATACAGAATTTCAGATATCAAGAAGAAGAAAAACGGAAATCATTGAACGCCTTAAAGTATTGGCAGTAAAGAATTGAATCACATTACTCCAATAAAAAAACCTTCTGCGTTAGCAAAAGGCTTTAGATAAAAACACAAAAAATTATTTTTTTACGCGCTCCACGTAACTCGCCGTGCGTGTATCAACCTTTACCAAATCGCCTTCGTTACAAAATAATGGAACGCTAACTTTAGCTCCTGTATCTAAGGTTGCGGGCTTCAACGTATTTGTTGCGGTATCGCCTTTCATTCCGGGCTCGGCATACGTAATTTCACAAACAACAAATGTTGGTGCTTCAGCTAAAATAACATTGTCGCCTTCAAAAGAAATTTTTACTTCCATGCCTTCTTTTAAAAATTGGGCGCTGTCGCCAAATAAAATCATTGGTACGTGTATCTGTTCGAAATTCTCATTGTCCATTACAACAGCAAAATCACCTTCTACATAAATAAACTGCATTTGTTTATAATCTACCCTTGCAATTTCCACAGCTTCTCCACTTCTGAAACGGTTTTCAATTTGCTTTCCGTTTATCAGGTTACGCATTTTGGCCTGATAAAATGCGCGCAAATTACCCGGTGTACGGTGTTGCCAATCGGTAATTTGCATTAGCTCACCATTTAACCTTATTATCGACCCAATATTTATATCACCAGTATCTGCCATTATGTTGTGTTTTTAAATTATATATTAATCTTCCAAATCATGCACTACACCCATTGAACTAAATTTTTCTATGCGGGCATTTATACGCTCATCAGCAGTTTGTTTTTTTAATGTATCAAGTTGCTTTAAAATTTCGGCTTTTACAGTAGCAAACATTTCTGTTGGGTTATTGTGAACACCGCCGAGCGGCTCGTTTATAATTCCATCAATAAGTCCGTTACTTTTCATATCATGCGATGTAAGTTTAAGGGCTTCTGCGGCAATCTCTTTAAAATTCCAACTTCTCCATAAAATTGATGAGCAAGATTCAGGAGAAATTACCGAGTACCAAGTGTTTTCAAGCATCAAAACTTTATCGCCAATTCCTATTCCTAACGCTCCGCCGCTTGCTCCTTCACCTATAATAATACAAATTACCGGAACTTTAAGTTGTGTCATTTCCAACAAATTCCGCGCAATAGCTTCACCTTGCCCGCGTTCCTCGGCTTCTAAACCGGGGTACGCACCGGGAGTATCAATAAATGTAACAATTGGTTTATTAAATTTTTCCGCCATTTTCATCAAACGCAAGGCTTTACGATAACCTTCCGGGTTAGCCATTCCAAACCTGCGTATTTGTCGCATTTTAGTATTGATTCCTTTTTGCTGACCAATAAACATCACTGTTTGCCCGTCAACCAGACCAAAACCACCAACCATTGCTTTATCATCTCCTACTGTTCTATCGCCATGCAACTCAATAAATGTACTGTTAGAAACCGCGTCGATGTACGCCAGTGTATAGGGTCTTTCGGGATGACGGCTAACTTGAACACGTTGCCAGGCAGTTAAATTAGAAAATATTTCTTTTCGCTTTTCGGTTATTTTAGATTCGAGCTCTATGATGGATTTACTCATGTCAACCTTACTTTTTTCTGCAACAGATTTTAGCTTCTCCAGTTCTTCACCGAGTTCCTGAATTGGGTTTTCAAAATCGAGATATATCATTCAATCAAAATTAGTTAGGGGGTAAAGATACTAAAATATTGAGATCTGCAATGCCGTAAATAGCTGATTATCATTGATAATGTGGCGCTTTGAATTTAAATTTATAGTTTTATCACATGATTTGTTTTCCTAATGCTAAAATTAATTTAGGCCTTCGTATTACCGAAAAACGCACAGATGGTTTTCATAATATTGAAACAGTTTTTTATCCCATTGGTTGGAACGATGCACTGGAAGTTGTAGAATCGCCAAATTCTTCGCGCGATTTTACTTTACATTTAAGCGGCCTACCAATTGATGGCGCCATCGAAAATAATTTATTATTCAAAGCGTTTTCATTGATCAAAGAAATCAAGTCCCTTCCCGAAATTACAGTTTACCTTTACAAAAACATACCAATGGGCGCGGGCCTTGGCGGCGGAAGTTCTGACTGCGCCTTTTTTATTAATTTATTGGACACGCAATTCAATTTAAATATAACGGAAGCTGAACGTACTAATATTGCCCGAAAACTTGGGAGCGATTGTGCATTTTTTATTAAGAATAAGCCCGTATTTGCTCAAGGAAAAGGTGATAAATTTAAACAGTTAGATATTGATTTTAGCGAATACTATATTGCCGTTATTTACCCCGGCATACATTGCGATACAAAAACAGCATACAGTTTGTTAAGCCCGCAAAAACAAAATGTTGCCTTAACAGAAGTAATAAAAAAACATCCATTACAATGGAAAAATATTTTGTTAAATGATTTTGAACCTTCTGTTTTTAAAAACTATCCGCTCATAGGCCACATTAAAGATGAGTTATGCGCCGCCGGAGCTTTTTATGCAAGCTTAAGCGGCAGTGGTAGCTCTGTTTTTGGCTTGTTTGAAAAGTTGCCACAAATTGGCAAACTGACTTCGCACATGCATTACATTTCTAAAATGTTATAATACCTTTTAGTTTTTTACAATTCGCGTGGTTTTAATTATACCATTTGCGGTATTCTTTACAACCACAATGTACACGCCATTAGCAAATTTTGATATATCAAACTGGCCTTCCGTTTCAATGGTTTGAGTTAAAACCGTTTTACCGTTTATATCAGTTACCACAACAAGGGCTTTTAAATTTTGATTTAAATTTATATTGAGTTCGCCCGATGTTGGATTAGGCCCAATAAAAACTAACGGTTCGCGTAATTCATTTAATCCTGAAATTATGCCCAAAGTGTTATCTTTTACAGGGCCAACAACTTTATTTAAAATCCAGTTGTTTGGGTCAACGCTAATAGCAGTAATGTTTCCACTAAGCGTTAGTGTATAATTTTCAGCAATATTAGTATGTTGTAACCTGAGTATTGTATCAGGTTTAGAAGTACGGCTTACTTTGTAATCCACAGGCGTTTTAAATACCGGAACCGATGATGGCATTGATTGCGATTGAGTGCTCGATAAAACAAAGCTGTTACCAACTTGGTTCCATTTTACATCAAACGTCGGGTAACCTTGTCCGTAATACCATTGGTTAAAAAACTGGTTAAAGTTTTTGCCG
>JAYTBK010000115.1:0-1914 GCA_043737035.1 Bacteroidota bacterium
CTGAATAATTTTCGCCAAGGTCATAAACGTTATCCATATCCCAGTTCCAATACCTCCACTTCTTTTTATCACCTATAACTGCACGGCCTCTCCACCATGCTGTATTCCAATTAATAAAATCAGAATTTACCACGTATGAATTATAAACCATATAGTCGATCAAACTTTTAAAATTAAGCTTACTATCTACATAGGTGTAAGCTGTAGCATTCGTCATTGAATTGGCCATTACATAATTATAAAGGTTAACCCATCCGGTATCGCTCCCATCACGTATTTGTATACTCCCCCAATACGCCAGGTTATCAATACTATCCTGAGGTTGTTTGTAATAGTAATCCGTGTAATCGGTTTCAAAGGCTTCACGCAGTTCATATATCCCCCAATATTTACCGTTTATAAATGTGATCACGTGTTTATTTCTCCTACCATCCAATTCAAGTTCTTTCCTAAACGCGTAGGTTTGTACAAATGCATCGCGCATGTGGCATTCCACAGTATTATCTCCCGGAAAATTATCGGAAGCAGCAGCTTTTAAAATTACATGCTGAAAATCTTTGCGTTTGCTTTTACCTTGTTTCCAATCCGTAAAAAACTTGTTTTTTAATGCATTGTTGTATCCATAATCGTCTTTAGTTTCGAAATCAATTCCTCGCTGATCGAAAGCCCAAGAATCATTGCCGTGTTTATTGCTAAGCCCGTAAGTTTCGGTAACAAAAATACTATTATCGAAATATTCGAAATGTGTTTTGGGATAAATTTGAATACCATTCATTAACGAGCTCAACGACGTTCCTCCGCTTAAGGAAACTACGCCATACTGTGGATTTATATTTTCGTTGATAAAATACGTATTGGTTTCCATAAACGACGGTAATATTGCAGTATTACTACTTACTGCATAAGCGCGCACAACTGTGGTAGATGCGGTACTAACCGGAACTCCTGCGTAAACTGTTGATCCCGTTGTAGGTTCAGCTCCCGTGTTCGTGTAATATAACGTTAATCCTGCCGCTGATAACACGGAAAGTGAAACACTTTGTGTGGCGGCGTAAAAACCCGGAGCCGGCGCCATCAAAGGAGTTGGAGCGTATTCGTCATAAGCAGTTCCAGTATTTATTGAATTAGGTGTAGGATTTTTAAAAACTTTCCACGTAAGTGAGCCATTAGGGAAGCGGCCCCTAGAATGTGTAGCCTGCGTTTTTTTTAACTGCAGGGAGTCGGCAATCACAGAACCATTCATTAATATGATCCAATCGCCGGTACATTGCGTTAACTTAAAATTGGTGTGTATATGTCCCGAAGCATTGGAAGGACTTCCTTTTCCATCACACCACAACCGCAAAAATCCACCAGGTGAAATTGTTGTGCCTGTAGGAAAAGCGTACTTAGTAATATTGGTTGGGTTATCGCTTAAATTCCAACCTCCAATATTTGCAGTGGACGAACCTGCATTAAATAATTCAACCCAGTCGGGGGTGCTATTGGTATTATCGGTGAATAATGGTCCGGAAGTTAACGTGCTGTTTGAGACCGAATATTCATTGATAAGAACCTGAGCCCGTACATTGTTGAAAGCGATAACAATGATGAAAAAGAGTAAAGTTTTATACATTGGTTAATATTTAGATAATATTAAATTTACAATAAAATTTATACATAAAATACTTTAAAACGTGTTTTTTTGCTTCTTTTTATTAAATATCTAAAAACCATTTACAAACCTTAACTTTGTAAGTGAAACGATGAGCGATAAAATTGAACATGAATGCGGGGTTGCATTAATAAGGCTACTTAAACCCCTTAGTTTTTATAAAGAAAAATACGGTAGCAGCCGATATGGTTTACATAAAATGTACCAGTTGATGGAGAAGATGGTAAACCGCGGGCAAGATGGTGCGGGTATTGCCTCGA
>JAYTBK010000116.1:0-1906 GCA_043737035.1 Bacteroidota bacterium
TAACGCGAATAACTTAACGTCCGGAACTAATGTTGCTAATAACAACATTAATTCAACCCCAACTAATAATAGTGCTGCGACTAATTTGGATGGAAATAATAAAAACACCGGAAATGTAAATACCGGAAATGATGCTGCAAATAATGGTTCTAATGCAAATGCCAATTTAGCGGCAACTACAAATAATCCAAATTCTAATAACACAAGTAACGCCAATAACAGCTCTAATACAAATTCAACTACATCAAACAATTCGGGTACTAACATAAATAATAACAGCACTGAAAATAATAATGCCAACGTGTTGTCGTTGAACGCAGGCAATAACAATTCGAATACTTCGGGTAATCCGATTACTGCGAATAGTAATACCATTGTAAATACTGCTACTTTAAATACTTCTACAACCACTAATTTCGAATTATCTTCACAAATACCCGCCTTAAAAAATACATTAAATAATGCGACGGAAAACAACCTAACTATATTTAACGGCTATATTAATCCCGAAGCCATATCTGTAAAAGATAGAGCCACCGAAAAAATAAGTGCTGCTTTAAATGAAGATAAAACACTTGCTGCATCTTTAGATAATGTTGAACAGTTAGTTTCGTCTGCAAGCGTTTCGCAAAATCCAAATCAAAATAATATTAACGGATTAGTTTCAGAAGCCGAAAAAATGAACGATGATGCTTCTTTATTAAGAAAATCGGCGGTTACTAAAACAGGTTCTGAAAAAGATGCCGATCTGCAACAAGCAAAATTGTTAGAAGAAAATGCAGTTAATAAAAAAATAAAGGCGGCCGGACAACAACAAAATTTAAATAATGCTATTTACACCGCAAATGTAGCAAGCTTGAAAGAGTTGAAGGAAATGGTAAAAGGAAAAAATATTGCTGAACTTTCAAATACTGAAATGCTCGAAAGTGAAGCATCCGTTTATTTTACCCAAGGCAAAAATTTACGGGACGAGGCCAACTTGTATCCTACAAGTGCAGCGAAATTAGGCGGTTTAAGTAATGCCGAAGAAAAGGAAGCGCTGGCAATAAATAAACAAAGCGCGCTATTGGACACTTATAAAAAATATTCTTCAAATTATGTTCCAAAACAACCGCTTTTGCCAGCCAATAATCCTGAAGCAGTTGCCAAATTAAATGAAACTAAAAATGGTATAAAAAGTAATACGCAATTACATATCGACGGGTTGATGCTTTTATCACAGGCTATAGAAAAAGAATATACCAGCAGAGTTGCTTCGTTACCAGCGCCGCTTAAAGCAAATCAAATTACCCTAAAAAATAAGGCTCAGGAACTTTACAAAAAATATCAAAGTGGTTTGGCAAAATCAACTTTAATTGCCGATGTTATTGCCAAGAAAAATTTATTAATAGATGCAAATAAAAACGGACAGGATGCGATTAATTTATTAAGCCAAATAATAAACACTGGTGTAAATGTTGCAGTTAATGGCAACACGCAAACAAGTACAAATGACGGTAGTAACAATTCGTCAAATAATAATACTAAGGGAAATTCAAAATCAACCACCGGAACCAACACTCAAAATTCATCGGGCAATCAAACTTCAACTAACAACTCCAACGCAATTACTTCAAGTACAAATAATTCAACTAACGGAGCCAATACCAAGTCATCGCAAACCGTTAAATTAAAAGTTGAAGGACTCGAAGTGAAAAATAATAACGCGTATAACGCCGCAAAACCAATACCGGTGGACGAAAAAATGCCTGATGGACTCGTATTTAAAGTACAAATTGGCGCGTTTAAAACTACACTGCCAAACAATACGTTTAAGGGTTTGAGTCCTGTAATAGCACAAACTACCCCAAACGGATATATTCGTTACATGGCCGGTAACTTTCAAAAATATGAGAGCGCCAACGCG
>JAYTBK010000117.1:0-1903 GCA_043737035.1 Bacteroidota bacterium
TTGCTTTTTCTATTGCTTCAATATTTATATCAAACGTATCAGGATAAACATCTACTAAAACAGTTGTAAGGCCTAATAAACCAATTACTTCGGCAGTAGCCACATAAGTAAAACTTGCGGTAATAACTTCATCGCCCGGTTTTAAATCTAAAGCCATCATTGCAATTTGTAAGGCATCCGTTCCGTTGGCACATGGTATAACGTGTTTCACATTTAGGTATTTCTCTAAATCTGCCTGAAATTCTTTTACTGCTGGTCCGTTAATAAATGCGGTCGTATTAATTACTTCTTGAATCCCAGCATCTACTTCGGCTTTTATTTTTTCGTATTGACCTTTTAAGTCAACCATCTGAATTTTTTTTGTAAGAGTCGCCATTTTAAACTATAAATTTTACCATGCGAATATAATCAATTTGAGTTTATTATTTTGGAATATTTTGGAGCTTTTTCCCGCTTTTCGCTGTATCTTTTCGGCTTAAAGAAAAGCCAAAAAGGATGCCGCTGCAATCGGGGCTAGGGCTGATTCGTAGACCTGTTAGGTTTCAAAAACCTGACAGGTATTAATTACTTATTCAAAAAATTCATCCGAAAAATTCATCAAATAAACCTTCTCGCTCGCTCTTGTAAAAGCGGTATACAACCATCTGATATATTCTATATTCAACATTTCTTTTGTTAAATAACCTTGGTCAATAAACACACAAGGCCATTGTCCGCCTTGGGCTTTATGACAAGTAACCGCATAATTAAATTTAACCTGTAAAGCATTAAAATAAGGATTGTTTTTAAGGTACGCCATTCGCAAACCTTTAATAGGTTGGTCCGCAACATCTTCCATAACAGCTTCAAATAAAAGCTGTTGTTGTTCTTTTGTTAATGCCGATGTATCGGTGGGAATTGTATCTAATAATAAATTCAAAGTAATTTCCGGAGCGCTCGTGTAGTCGCATAACTGCACAATACATTCGGCAAAATTAAATCCGTAAATTTCTTTTCTTCCTGTAATTTTCTTAATCAATAAACTATCTCCGTTAGCAATAAACCCGGCTTCCGATTTTTCATCCAACCAAAAATAATTATTTTTCACCACCATCATTAAATCGCCACCACACAAATCATCGTCCATGTATCTGATTCGCGTTCTTACGGCCTGATTAAATAAATTAGCTCGTTTGTTACTTCTGGTTACAATTAACACATCATTAAAACCATATTTGCTGTAAGCATTATTCAGCGCATCTTCCAGCTCATCGCCGCTTAATCTTACAACATCCGAAAATGTTTGAAGCTTAGGGAAATCAGTACTTTCATTTGTAATACATTCTCTTAAATGTGTGGCGTTAATCAAAATTCCACTGGCATCTTGCTGCCGGGCAACTTGCTTTAATTCAATATGTTTTATATTTAAATGGTACGCCGCTTTTAAAAATTCAATATTTAAAGCAGGACTTTCAGTACTTCCAACAGGAGGTAATTGCGCAGTATCACCCACTAAAATGAGTTTACAATTATCGCCGGAATACACATATTCAAATAAACTTTCCAGTAAACTCGCATAAACCGATTCCGAATTAGGATTATCCAAGCCAATCATAGATGCTTCATCCACAATAAAAATGGTGTTTCTGTGTAAGTTTTCTCCCAATGTAAATTGCACGCCACCATCATGCGTAGGTATTTTTCGGAATATTTTTTTGTGAATTGTTTGTGCCGGTTTTTGGGAGTAAGTGGATAATACTTTGGCTGCCCTTCCGGTTGGTGCTAACAATACACTTCGCCATTTAAAAGATGGTAATGTTTTTGATAAAGCTGCCACCATATTGGTTTTACCGGTTCCGGCGTATCCTTTTATCACCATTATTTCTCTGTCGTTTGAGTTGGTTATAAATTCAGATAATAAATT
>JAYTBK010000118.1:0-5009 GCA_043737035.1 Bacteroidota bacterium
CTATGGAGAAGATCTTACTCAGGCATACCGTTTATATACGCTGGCTTTGGCAGGCGCAGCAGAACTTGGAGCAATGAACAGACTAAAAGAAAAAACCAACTTGGCGAACGAAGTTAAATGGCGACTTGCAGCAACATATGCTATTTCGGGGCAAACAGATATAGCGAAAAAAATGATCAGTAACACAGTTTCCGCGGCTAAAAATTATACCGATTATTACTACACGTACGGTAGCATTGAACGTGATGATGCAATGATACTGGAAACGATGATCTTGCTAAAAGATAACTCCAATGCCTTTCTTAAAGTAAAATCACTGGCTGCCAAACTTGGTGATAGCGATTATTGGTTAAGTACCCAGTCTACAGCCTATTGTTTAATGGCAGTTAGCAAGTATGCAAAATTAAACGGCAGTACCTCAAACGTTAGTGCCGATATTAAAATTGGGAATGAAAGCATTGCAGTAAGCGATTTTGGAAAAATGAAATTTAAACTAATTGAATTTAAAAGTCCGAACGTTTCAACCATGGTAAAAGTGATTGTAAAAGGAGGCGGAAATTTATTTGCACGTATTGTAAGGCAGGGAATACCGAAAGCCGGAGATGAAACCGATAAATTCAGCAACCTCGAGCTATCTGTTAACTACAAAACTTTGTTAGGAAATAACATCGACGTTTCGAGTTTAGAGCAAGGCACGGATTTTATGGCGGAAGTAATTATTAAAAATCCGGGTATCAGAGGTATGTACAGAAATTTAGCCTTATCCCAAATTTTTGCAAGTGGCTGGGAAATACGAAACCAACGTTTGGATAACATCACATATTTAAAGGGTGATATTCCAACGTATCAGGATATTAGAGACGACAGAGTTTACAGTTATTTCGACATCGGTGCGGGATCTTCCAAAACTTTTAAAGTATTACTTAACGCATCCTACAATGGCTTGTATTATTTGCCCGGCGTGAGTTGTGAAGCCATGTACGACAATAGTATTTCAGCGCACGTGGCAGGTAAGTGGGTAAACGTTAGAAGGCAAGGTGAGATACAGTAAGAAAATTACAAACCAAACCATTAATCAATGCCTTATTCAACTTGTATCACGATTTCGTGACGCGAAATGTGAAATCTAAAACAAGTTCAAAAAGACAAACAACAAAAACATGAAACTAGATATCTTAGCCATCGGAGTGCATCCTGACGATGTGGAATTATCCGCTGCAGGAACAATTTTAAAACATATTGCCTTGGGCAAAACCGTTGGTATTTTAGATTTAACCCGTGGTGAATTGGGAACCCGTGGAAGCGCGGCATTACGAACAGAAGAAGCGATGCGGGCTTCAAAAATACTCGGTCTAACGGTTCGCGAACAACTTACTTTGGCTGATTGTTTTTTTGAAAACAATGAAAACAGTCAAAAGCATATTATACAGTCTATTCGGAAATATCAGCCCGAAATAGTTTTGTGCAATGCGGTTTCCGACCGACATCCCGATCATGGGCGTGCCGCTACGCTAACCCAAAACGCATGCTTTTATAGCGGTTTGATAAAAATTGAAACACGTGATGAGCATAATGGTTTACAGGCTGCCTGGAGACCGAAGGCAGTTTACAATTATATACAAGATCAATATATTAAACCCGATTTTGTGGTTGACATCACACCATTTATAGAAAAAAAAATGGAAAGTATTTTTGCATATTCTTCGCAATTCTTCGATCCAAACTCGAAAGAACCTGAAACGCCAATTTCAAGCAAAAACTTTATGGAAAATGTTAAATCTAAGGCCGCCTTGTTTGGTAGGGCAATTAATTGCGATTACGCAGAAGGCTTTAAGGTTTCACGCTATATTGGCGTTGAAAATTTGTTTGATCTGAGGTAATTAGCAAAGTGTTAAGTAACAATTACACTTAAAAGCGAAGCGTTACATTACGCGAAGGTTATCAAGGGTGTCTTTCGAGTAAAAAAAATTGATGAAATTTAAAACTGAAAAATAGGGGACGGCGTTTCCGCCTTTCGATACAGGAACAGCCGGAACAACTTTTTCTACCATCGGCTTCGATTTTTCTGCCACACGCATTTTTACAATTTGAGGATGTTTAATACAATCCTTGGGTTGCGGCTGTTGCTTTAACTGCGGCGTTATAGCTTGTAGATTAATGATACAAGCAAATAAGAACAAAAAGAGAAACATTATTGTCTTCATTTTCATAAATTTGTATATCAAAATTAAAACATTTTTACAAATAAACAAGCATTGCGTTTAATAGGTTACTAGTTAACCTATTTTACCCAATGAGGGTTTGTTAGATTGTTGGTTTTGTAAATGCGCCAATAACTCCTTATTTTCCTCCGCTTCCAACATTGGATCCTCATTTAAAATAGTTTGTGCAGCAGTTCTTGCAAGACTTAAAATTTGTCCGTCCTGCGCCAAATCGGCGATTTTTAAATCCAGCACACCGCTTTGTTGTGTTCCTTCCAAATCGCCGGGGCCGCGAAGTTTCAAATCAACTTCGCTAATTTCAAAACCGTCGTTGGTTCGCACCATTGTTTCCATACGTAGTTTACTATCCGCGCCAAGTTTATACGACGTCATTAAAATACAGTATGATTTTTCTGTTCCACGGCCAACTCGGCCGCGTAGTTGATGTAATTGTGATAAACCAAATCTCTCCGCGCTTTCAATTATCATAACACTGGCATTAGGAATATTTACACCAACTTCAATTACCGTTGTGGCTACCATTATTTGTGTTTCGTGTTTAATAAAACGCTGCATCTCAAATTCCTTTTGTTGCGAAGTAAGTTTTCCGTGCACAATGCTAATTTGGTAATCAGGAATCGGAAAATCATTTAATAAAGCGTCATATCCGTTTTGCAAATTTTGAAAATCCAGTTTTTCACTTTCCTGAATAAGCGGGTACACAATATAAATTTGCCTTCCCAACGCTATTTCCGATTTCATAAAACCAATAAGCCGCAAGCGCTGACTCTCCATAAAATGCATGGTGGTAATCGGTTTTCTACCAGGCGGAAGTTCATCAATTACCGAAGTGTCTAAATCGCCGTAAAGGGTCATGGCTAACGTTCTGGGTATTGGCGTTGCCGTCATTATTAATACGTGTGGTGGCCTGCTATTTTTTTTATGCATTTTTGCTCTCTGTGCAACACCAAACCGATGTTGCTCGTCAATTACAACAAGTCCCAAATTTTTAAAAATCACCACATCTTCAATGAGGGCGTGCGTACCAATTAAAATGTTTACTTGTCCGTTTTGCAAAAACTCGTGCAGCACGCGCCGTGCCTTTGTTTTGGTAGAGCCCGTAAGTAGCTCAACTGTTAGACCTAAAGGTTTCACTAATTCCGAAATTGTTATATAATGTTGTTTGGCTAAAATTTCGGTGGGTGCCATTAAGCACGATTGAAAACCATTATCGCAGGCGAGTAACATGCTCAATAAGGCCACTAATGTTTTTCCACTTCCTACGTCGCCCTGTACTAACCTGCTCATTTGCTTTCCAGAACCCATGTCGATTCTTATTTCTTTAACCACTCTTTTTTGTGCATTGGTTAATTGAAAAGGCATGTAATGATTATAAAAATTATTAAAAAGTTCCCCAACCTTATTAAATAAAAAGCCAACAGATGATTGGTGCCTTAACGTGCTACTACGTAATATTTTTAATTGGACAAAAAAAAGTTCCTCAAACTTAAGCCTGAACCGGGCTTTATCTAACAGCATTTTTGAATCAGGAAAATGAATTTGTTTTAAAGCTTCAGCTTTCGAAATTAAATTGAAATCCGTTACTAAAGCCGAAGTTAAAGTTTCCGGTGTGTTTTGTTCAGTAATTTGAAATACCAATACCCTAATGGCTTTTCGGATCCCTTCACTATCTAAATTTTTATATTTTAATTTTTCCGTACTGTTGTAAACCGATTGGAATGAGGATTGCCCTGCTAGTAACTCCGGTGTAGCAACCTCAATATCGGGATGAGCCATATTAAACTTTCCCATAAACGATGTTGCCCTGCCGTAAACAACATAATCAGAATTTAATTTTAATTTCTCTGCAATCCACTTGGCTCCTTGAAACCATACTAATTCCAAGGTTCCTGTGCTATCCTTAAATTTTGCAACCAATCTTTTGGTGCGCTTTTCTCCAACAAATTGCAGTTCGGTAATTTGCCCACATATTTGATAGGCTACCGACTCTTGCGCTACCTGACTTATCGTTTTAAATTCTGTTTTATCAACATACCTAAACGGGTAGTGTGTTAAAAAATCTTTGTATGTTGAAATTACCAATTCATTTTTTAAAGTTTCCGCTCTTACAGCCCCAATACCTTTAAGGTAGACCACCGAAATATCCAAAAAAATTTGAGCGTTGATCATCAAGGCAAATTTACTACAGCGCCTTTGTTAATACAATTGTATAGTAGTAAATTGTAAACAATTATTCCGAGCTATTTTTGTATTGTGAAGAATTGTTTGTTGTTAATGGCATTATTTTGGAGTATGTGTGTAGAAGCGCAGTTTTTAGATACGTTTAAGGTTTTTTTGCGTTCGAAACCGAGTATCGATGCAAGGCTGGAATCGCGTTACTCATTTTTTAATAACACGGCAACAAAGGTTTCTGGTGTAAGGTTGGGTTTTAGTTTTAAAAGGAAACTTCGCGTTGGAATTGGCTACAGTTGGCTTGACGGGCCGGTGAGCGACGAAATAAATATTACTACTATTTATGGGAGCCCGTTAACGGTAAATAATTATCTTAAGTTTAGCTACCTGTGTTATTATGCCGATTTTGTTTTCTATAAAAATAAACGTTGGCAGTTAAGCGTTCCCATACAGTTGGGCACAGGCCTGGCTTGGTTTGAACACGTAGAAAACGGAAGGAACATTAAATCGAAAAAAAATTTGTTATTAATTTATGAGCCCGGTATGACGGTGCAATTTAAAATATTTAAATGGTGCGGACTTGGTTTGGATATGGGTTATAGGTTTGCCCTTAAA
>JAYTBK010000119.1:0-1901 GCA_043737035.1 Bacteroidota bacterium
TGTTCGAGCGGGCCACCTTGTGTTCCAGGAAAAACGCCCATATCAAGGCAGGCACTCATCATTTTTATTTCTCCTTTTGGAGTTTTTTCACCCATAGGATTTTCAAAATCGTTACCCATCATAATCATTCCACCACGCGGGCCACGTAATGTTTTATGCGTTGTGGTGGTTACAATATGGCAATGCGGTAACGGATCGTTCAAAATCCCTTTAGCAATTAAACCCGACGGATGTGAAATATCAGCCAGTAGAAGTGCTCCAACCGAATCGGCTACTTTCCTTAAACGCACATAATCCCAGTCGCGCGAGTAGGCTGACGCGCCGCAAATAATCATTTTCGGTTTTTCTTTTTTGGCTGTAGCTTCCAAAGTATCGTAATTTATCCGTCCTGTTTTTTCTTCAACACCATAAAAAGTAGCGCGGTAAAGTTTACCCGAAAAATTTACCGGCGATCCGTGTGTTAAATGTCCTCCGTGTGATAAGTCAAAACCTAAAATAGTATCTCCTGGTTTTAAACAAGCGAGCATTACTGCGGCATTAGCTTGCGCACCCGAATGTGGCTGCACGTTTACCCAAGCAGCACCAAAAAGTTCTTTAGCCCTGTCAATGGCGAGCTGCTCTACTTTATCAACTACTTCGCATCCACCATAGTAACGTTTGCCAGGTAAGCCCTCGGCATATTTATTTGTTAGTACGCTTCCCATTGCTTTCATAACCTGATCGCTCACGTAATTTTCGCTTGCTATAAGTTCTGCACCTCTCAATTGTCGTTGCTTTTCTTCCTGTATAAGTTTAAAAATTTTTGTATCCTTTTTCATATTAATTTTTTTGAATTTTGGTTAATTTTAATAATGGGGATGATGCGATAATGAAAAATGCCACCAGTGGCGATTGCGCTATGCCTAGTAGCCAGCGGCTCACGGTATACTCATCGCCGTCGAGTTGGTTATTAACTGTAAAATTAAATATCATAATTATTGCTGCTAAAAATATTAATGATACATAAATATAAATAATCCACAAAGTAAATTTCGCATTGTGAGTAATACTTTTTATGCAAAGGTAAGTTGTAATGAAATACAAAAACAAATATACCAGCGTTAGCCCAAATTTACCGTAATAAAGTGTGGAATAATTTAACGCGTTTAAAAATGACAGAGTCGATGGAAGTGGAATATTTGAATGGCCATAAAATAATTTATAAAGTTGATTATTGATATTAACAAACAAAAACTCGCGGCTCAAACCTAAAAGAGCAAATATTAAAAAAAACAGGATGTATTTAAATTTTGTATTCATTATTCAAGCCAGAAAATTTTTTAACCCAAATCATCCACAAAGCGAATACAGTAGTATAAGCTAGAAAAGTAAAAGTATAAGTGTGATTAAAATTTAAATACTCAACTTTATAAAAAGCAATTAACGATAAGGATACAATACGAATTATATTTATAAAAAACACAATTGCCACACCAAGAGGGACGAACCAAAATTTAGTTTTTGCTTTGCCTGGATACGCAACTACAAAAAGGGCAAAAAGAAACATCAGTGTGATTCCATTACACGGTGCCCCTATCCATACGCCTGCAGAACCGTCTATACCAAAAACCTGAAAGTCGTTTACATCTTTACTGGCGAAAGTTTTATAATTTAAAGCTTCTAAAATAACCCTGCAGAGACTAATAATTTTTCTTATAAATAGCCGGTCGATACTGGTATATCGTTTTATAAAAAATTCGTAAATAAAATAAAAAATTGAATAAAGGGCGGCAGCTTTTATAAGAAAAAACCGAAATTTATGAGCTTTTAATTTTTGTAACATCAGCAAAAACCCCCACATCTGCGGGGGTTACATTAAAATATCGAATTTTTATTTTTCTTTCTGTCGTATAAAGTTTTAC
>JAYTBK010000120.1:0-1888 GCA_043737035.1 Bacteroidota bacterium
CATACATGTTGCCCAACGACAAACCGGAAGCAAAATTGACACATTGCACTACATTGATTACAGTATTGTTAACCCTGCAAAACTTACTATTGATGCGCAGTTTGATATTTGTCAAAGATGCCATTTGCAGGGAAACACCGTTTTGAAAGAAGGAAAATCTTTTTACGATTTCAAACCCGGTATGAGGCTGAGTGATTACATGACTGTGTTTTTACCAAAATACAAAAACGCTGATAACGAATTTATAATGGCATCGCATGCGGATAGGTTGAAGCAAAGTAAATGTTTTATTAAATCCATAGGCAGGGCGGAAACCTTAGCGAACGCTTCAAATAAAAATATTTTAAAGCCTTATAAAAATGCAATGACGTGCGTGACGTGCCATAATCCACACGTAAGTGTACGGGAAACAAATGCGAATGTGTTTAACGATGCATGCAAGAAATGCCATGGTGAAGAGACAAAAAAAGAAGTAAGATTAAAAATTAAAGATGGCAACGATGTAAGACCCGAAATTTTTTGCAGTAAAAAAGGAGTGGCAAAAACATCCAACTGTGTGAGTTGCCATATGCCAAAATCAGGCTCCATTGATATACCTCATGTTACCGTGCACGATCATTTTATACGCAAACCATTAAACACCAACGAAAAACAGGGCATTAAACAATTTATTGGGCTTTACGCCATTAACGAAAAAAATCCATCGGCTTTTTTAAAAGCGAAAGCATATTTAAACCAATTTGAAAAATTTGAAAGCAAAATTCAATACCTCGATAGCGCCTCGTTTTATTTACAGGATAAAACTAAAGCTGAAATACTGACAAATTTTGAACTCCTCGTTCAATTGAATTTTTCAAAAAATAATTTTTCGAAAATTATATTTTACGTAAATGCTTTATCCGACGATGAATTACTAAGCAATCGACTAAATAAAACAACTTACTCAAATGATAACGCCTGGACGTGCTACCGTGTTGCTGAAGCCTTTTATGCCAGTGGCAAAGTTGCACGGGCATTAAAATTTTATAAAAAATCGGTAAACTTGGCGCCGTTTGTATTAGATTTTAAAAATAAATTGGGTTCAGCATTTGCAAGCAATAATCAAATTACAGAAGCGGAACGCCAATACGCTGAAATACTAAAAGAACACCCGAAACATGTTTCTGCATTAACTAATTTAGGTTACATTAAGCTTACGCAGAATAAATCGATAGATGCAGAAACACTATACGATAAAGCCTTAAAGTTAGATCCGGATTATGAACCCCTCCTTTTAAATTTAGCCGGAATGTATGCTTATAAAAAAGATTTTGTACAATCTAAAAAATACCTTGATAGAATTTTAAAAATTAATCCGGCCAATAACCAAGCCAAACAAGCGTTGGCACAAATAAAAGGAATGCACTAACAAAATAATGGCAATCATAAAATCTACATCCTATTCTATTTATATTGGAAATAAAAGCTTCGACGCGCTTAACCGTTTCCTTAAAAAGAATGTTTACAGCACTCATTTTATCATTTGTGATGAACTCACTTTTGAGCATTGCTTACCCAACTTATTATTTAACTGCCCGGCGCTAAACGAAGCTGAGATTATTGAGCTTGAAAGCGGTGAGAAAAATAAAACCCTCGAAACCTGTGTACAGGTTTGGGGCGCATTAACGGATGGAGGTGCGGATAAAAATAGCCTGATCATTAATTTAGGCGGTGGCGTAATTACCGATTTGGGAGGTTTTGTGGCGTCTACATTTAAACGTGGAATTGATTTCGTAAACATTCCTACAACTCTGCTAAGCATAGTTGACGCAAGTGTTGGCGGGAAAACAGGAATTGACTTTGAAGGAATTAAAAATCATATTGGAACGACCTACGAGCCAAAAGGCAT
>JAYTBK010000121.1:0-1885 GCA_043737035.1 Bacteroidota bacterium
TAAATCGGTTTTAAACAACGGTGAAATGTCGTTGAAAGGCGGCGGCGGTTTAGGAATGATAGATATAGCACGTAAAACCGGGGAAAAATTAGAGTATAATTTTTTGGAAATTGACAATAAAGTTTCTTTCTTTACACTCATCATTAAAGTAACACAACCTCAACTTATATAAAAACAAAAGCTCACTATGGAAAAATACGCTATCGAAGGCACACCAAAAACACCAACTATTTCGTTTGATATTCAAAACGGTGTATTAGAAATTAAGGGACGGTCGATTCCTGAAAACTCTATTGAATTTTACAAACCGTTAGTTGACGCGTTAGATAAGTATTCAACCGGATCGAAGCCTACTACTACTGTAAATATACAGTTAGAATATTTTAATACGAGCTCATCGAAATGTATACTTGATGTATTTAAAAAACTGGAAGCCATAAATAAAGGCGGTAGTGCTGTTACAATTAACTGGCATTATGAAGAGGATGACGAAGATATGCTTGAAGCAGGTGAAGATTATCAGGCAATTATAAACGTTCCATTTAAAATGGTTCAGGTAGCCGAATAATTTGGTGTAAATATTTGCGGAACCCCGAAAATTTTCGGGGTTTTTTTATGTGACGTTTCCACTATTTTTTCCTTAAATTTGCTTTCCTAAAAAATTAATATGTCAAAAATAAAAGATTTGCTGGGTGCACAGTCCGATGCATTATTGAGCCATACCTGTAAAACCATATCAAAAGAAAACATTGTTGTTCCGGGTCCAAATTTTATAGATAAAACTTTTGCGTATTCAAACCGAAATCCTCAGGTTTTGCGTAGTTTGCAGCAGTTATACGGAAATGGTCGGCTTGCTAATACCGGCTATATGAGCATATTGCCGGTCGATCAGGGAATAGAACACAGTGCAGGTGCTTCTTTTGCGCCAAATCCTATTTATTTCGACAGCGAAAATATTGTAAAATTAGCCATTGAAGGTGGTTGTAATGCCGTGGCTTCTACCTATGGAGTATTAGGAAGTGTAGCGCGAAAATATGCACACAAAATTCCTTTCATCGTTAAAATTAATCATAACGAATTTCTCTCATACCCAAATAAATTCGATCAGATTATGTTTGGATCGGTAGAAGACGCATGGAACATGGGCGCCGTTGCAATAGGCGCAACTATTTATTTTGGATCTGCAGAATCGGGCAGGCAAATTATTGAAGTTGCACAAGCCTTTGAAAGAGCGCATGAACTTGGAATGGCTACTATATTGTGGTGCTACACGCGCAACTCAGGCTTTAAAAAAGACGGCGTGGATTACCACACAGCAGTTGATCTTTCTTCACAAGCCAATCATTTAGGTGTTACCATACAAGCGGACATCATTAAACAAAAAATGAGCGACAAAAACGGTGGTTACACGGCAACAGGTCACGGAAAAACACATCCGAAAGTATATTCCGAACTCACCACCGATCATCCAATTGATTTGTGCAGGTATCAGGTTGCAAATTGTTACATGGGAAAAATTGGGTTAATAAATAGCGGCGGTGAAAGTAAAGGTGCGTCTGATTTAGCGGAGGCAGTTACAACAGCCGTAATTAATAAACGGGGTGGCGGACAAGGATTAATATCGGGTCGTAAAGCGTTTCAAAAACCCATAAAAGAAGGGGTAGAATTATTGAACCTTGTACAGGATGTTTATTTAGATAATACAATTACTATTGCTTAATATTTTAGATTTTAGAAGTGAGAATTTTCTAAATCTTAAATCTTATTTCCTAAATCTTAATTAAAAAATATGGGTTGGTTTAAACGATTAAAAGAAGGTATTACCACTACTACTACCGAGAAAAGGGAAACCCCGGAAGGTTTATGGTATAAATGCCCTTCTTGC
>JAYTBK010000122.1:0-4961 GCA_043737035.1 Bacteroidota bacterium
AAAAAACGTAAGCGGCCCAATTGGCAATAAATAACCCGACGATTTTTTACTGTTTGTCCACCGCTGCAGCTGCTTATTAAAATCCTGCCAGGTAAGTAAACTGTCGTACTCTTCTTTAGCCCACTCGGTAAGCATTTTCCAATTACGAATTAAACTTTCGTGTGTTATATCTAATACTGTATTGGCAGATAATTGAAGCTGTGTAGCAGTTACATCAAATATAAAAGGTTTTAAAAATGTGTTTCCCTGTATCCTAAAAACATAAAGAACACTTGCAACAAGTTCTTTCGTAATATGAGGTTTATTAATAATATGTGTCAATTCCTCCAACGTCATGCGATTACGCACCGCGCGTGCTTCATCAATTTTAGTGAGGCACTTAAAGGCGGTTTCCACAATAAGCTTTGCATCTTCTTTTGTAACTGTTTCTGATGCTTGATTGGCTGTTTCAAATAATTCATTTGCATGCGCGTCCAACACATCACCTAGTGAAGCGTGCTCAAAAAATCCTTTTTTAAATTCAGGTAATGCATCAAACCATATTTCAAATTCTTGTTTATCGGCCGGCGTTAATTGATTTTTAGGAATGCCATTTATCTTCGCGAAATGAATCAAATCCATTTCACTTTGGCCACGATCTGCTTTTTGCCAAATTTGATTTAAAGCATGTTGCAAAACCGGAAGTTGATCAATACCGTCGTTCATTTCATTAATCAACATTTCAACCAAGCGCTTCGAAATTTTATTTCCGTTTAATAGTGCCGGTTCTTCAATTACCTGATAAATTTCTTTTCGTTTTAAACGCGGTACAAAAAACTGACTATATCCAATATATTCGGGCAATCCTCTAAACGAAGCGCATTGGCCTATATAATCCGACCGCATGGTGCAAACAATGTATATTGGCACATCCTGTTCAACTGCCAAACGTGTGGTTTCTAATAAACTATTTACTACCGCTTGCGACTCCAGGGATGTTTTACCGGCGACATAATTTTCGGGATTTGTAAAAAATTCTTCAAACTGATCAACTAAAATTAAAAGATTTGCACCTTTACGTTTTGCTTTTTTTTGTTCATCGGCCGGTAAACTTGTAAACGATTCTGATTGTTGATCGACCCAATAAGGCGATGCTTTATAAATGTCGATTAAAGAAGAAAACCCATAACTCAGTTCTTTTTCAACGCGGCTTGTATCGTCAATTTTTAACTGTTCGCTAATGGCAATCGCCATATTTTTAAGCGGCTCGCGTTCCGGCCTAAAATCAGCCACGATCCAATTATTAAATTTTGCTTTAAAAAAACCTGCTCGCGCGTTAGGAATTACACCCGCGTAAACCAATGAGGACTTACCATCACCTGAGGCCCCCGTAAGCATCAGAAATTTTTTCTCTTCTAATTGCTTTACAATTTGCTCAATGTGCTCTTCCCGTCCTTTAAAGAAAATCGCTTCATCTTCGTTAAATGGACGCAAACCGGGATACGGACAAATTAATTGTTCTTCCATAAAATTTTAGTGTTGAATTGCCTCAATAATTTTATCGTATTGCATTTTTATTTCCAATGGAATAAGTTCGCCTGATACAATTAGTGACACAACTTTGGGGGCTTTAAATTTTTTGTTGGTGTTGGTTTCCGGATCTTCATCGCCAATTAATAAAATTGGAGTGTGCGATGATGCTCCGCCAATTTTTTTCCATATCTGTTGCGTAAACGGCAATGCCCAATCGGAAGATTCTTTAAAATAAACAACAGCTAATTTACTTTTACCAATTTGCTGCGCACAAAATTCTGAGTAATCAATTTCGCTATCCTGAATAATATTTAATTTTTCAACAGGTATAATATCGCTTAACATATCGGCTACTTCACTCGCCTCATTATCGTCGAGTTGGTTGTAAACTAAAAACACATCGGTATCTTTTATATCAAAATTGTGTTTCACATTTACTTGCACACTCGTGCGTAAATCGTCAACCAATTGAATGGGCGAATTTGTATTACTAAAAACAATTCCGTTTGCTATGTTATTTCTGAGTTCCGATATAAAATTAAGTTGTGCTTCGTCACTAATTTCGTTAACGGAATAAGGAAACCAAATAAATATTTTAAAATTTTTATCCTCGCGAAGTTTAGCAAGAGACTGATTATACTGGTAATGAGAAAGCGATATATTTTGGCCGAGAAGCAACGAGCCGTAATCTTTGCCAAGAATATGAACCGCAAACGCCGCCGAATTAATTTCGGAAGTAATGTGTGAAAAAAATCCTTCTTCGTACTTTAAGTTAGAAGGGAAAACCTGGAAATCGGCCTTAAGAAGCGTGTTAAACAAATCATGCCTTTTCTCAGAAAGTTCATCAGTGGTAAATGCTAAATAAATGCCGGGCATATTAATGGTGTAAAATAGTAAAAATATGTTTTACGATTGGTTAATGAAATAGCGAAAAGTAACTATAAAAAAAATCCCTTTCAATAATTGAAAGGGATTTTACGAATTTTTTTATGACCACCATCTAGAAGTTCCACAAATCGTGTTCCCATCTAAAAATATCGTTCTTAATTCTGTCGGATTCCAACAACGCATCAATTCCTTTTGAGTATCTCTCTATTGAACGATCATAAACGTTTGTTTCTTTAATTGCAGTGGACGAAAATTGTCTTTTCCAAAAAATATCATCAAACGTTCGGCGCTCAGCGTCATTCTTCCAATTGTAAACCTCTGCTTGAGCAAAATAAGGTCTGCAATTTGGAAAATATGTGTAAAAAAAGGTCTTCTCGCCTAATTCCTCTTTCTTCGGAATCAAAGCGTTAAATCCCAATGAAATAATTCTAACCTCTAATACTGATTTCTGCTTGTCAAAAAACCAGTCCTCCTTAATTTCAAGGGAAGTAAAATTCTCATATATCCATGTAGAATCTACTGCGCCGGGTTTCTTAACAGGATATGCATTTCCCTGTGCGTCGAACTCTTCTACATCGGCAGAATCTTCCTGTAAGACAATCATCGATCGAATATTTGATAGTTCCAAAGGCTGCAAAAACTCTTCATCCTTGAAAGCTGTTATCTCACCAGTTAAGACATGTTTTAAAATCAATTGTACCAAAGAAATACGACTCACAACCTTTTCGATAGGAAAATAAAGTTGCTGGTTTTGCCTTTCTCGCATATCCAATCGCCGCCAAACTCTCTTTTCCCAAGTCACATCGGCTTCTCTGAGAGACGTGTAGGGAATCCATCTTCGATTATTAGAGTTTTCCTTAGTGTATATTCCATCCGTGTATGTGCCCGGCTGATAAACACCAGGCTGCGCTTTAACGGATAATAGTGCAAAAAGTGCCGATAAAAACAAAATATTTTTCATATTTATAATTTTAATGTTAATTCAATGTTCCAGCAAAATCCTATTTGACAACCTTCACTCCTAATGCGACTTGATTGGTTTTACCATCCGGTCCTTTAACCTTTGCGTCAATAAATATTTTAGATCCAACGTCAGCACCTTTAACTAGACCCTGGGCTTCAGCGGAAAGATTGTTTCCCGTACCTGAAAAGTTGTCGATCTTCCCTTTACGTTTTGCAGTAACTTCATAAGATAATACAATAAAATTAGCTTGAAATTCAAAACCGTTCGCCCCTGCACCGAGACCGGCTAGCGTTCCCAAATCCGCTTTTTTTAGTTCCGTCGGAGAAAATTTTCCGGCAATTCTCAACTCAGGTTTTGGTAGTGGCTTTACTTTAAATTTAGAAGTACCCTGAGACTTTCCTTTAGCATCCGTAGCAGAAATAACACATTCTCCCGGCGTCGTAAAGCGACCCATAAATTTCCCACCACCTGATGGAGTTAACCGAACCCCACCACCTGTAGCTGAAACTTTTAATTCAGTAGGTGCAATCCCTGCTGCCGAAACTAAAATAGGATTATCAACACCTACATAAAACACCTTCATTTGTTCTGCTGAAACTGCTAACGCAGGTGCAGCTACCATGTATGTACCGCCAAATGGATAATATTTAAAAGTACCATCGGGATTTTTATATTTAATAACGCCTTTATACGTTTGTTCTCCCTGCCCACCTGTTCCAACTGTATATTTTCCTTCTCCGTTCATCAAAGGCACCATTGTGGATCCTTTACTACCGGCCGCAGCTCCTGCGGAATCAACCCCAATCATAATTTCCATGTCGCCTTGTCCTAATTTTGAAGAAGATGCGGCAAGAAAGATGTCTGCCTCGTAAGGTGATCCGGCTTGAATATAAGAAGAGGGCGCTACGACGCGCGCCACAATATGGTCAAATTTAATGGCTAATTTACCGCTGGCACTCGAAAATACACCAAGCATTTCTGCTTCCATATTTTTTAAATCGGCGGCTATTTTATTTAAATTACAAACTACAGCACCTTCAGGTAAATGGTAAAAATTTTCCGCTTCCCAACCCATTTTAATTCCCTCATCTTCTTCATTAGAATCAACAGGTTTCAAACTCGTTACCTTTTTCTTTAAAGCTTCATAATCTGCGGGATACAATTTGGTTTTAGGATCTTTTTGCATATTGTCCATTATTCCAAGAACACCTGAAATTAAGCCATCCAGCTTACCACGAAGTTCATTTGCGCTCCATTCTCCTTTTTTTGGAGAATTCGCTTCGTCACCAATCAAAAGATGAGTGGCTTCATCATAAGCATCGATTTTTCCATTTTTTAATGTCCAACGCAAGGTTGTAGTGTCGCCACCTCCTTTTAAACCTTCACTTGCTTCAATTACTTTTCCACGCAACTGATCAATATATTGTGTAGTTCCTTTTACCAACTTTTGCACTTCTAACGCCTTTTCATAATAAGGTGCTGCACCAGGGTTCCCGCCAATAGCCTGTTGGAAAGCCTCAGTTACATTTTTATTATTTGCATCAAGGTTAACCCTACTTTTTACAACGCTTTCATTTACTGTAACATAACCTTTAAG
>JAYTBK010000123.1:0-4948 GCA_043737035.1 Bacteroidota bacterium
ACTGTAGCTGAAGCTTCAAAAGTTGTGAAAGAAATTACCACAACTAAATTTGATGCATCCGTGGATCTTGCGATCCGTTTAGGAGTTGATCCTCGTAAAGCTAATCAAATGGTACGTGGCACCGTTACCTTACCTCACGGTACAGGTAAAACTTTGCGTGTATTAGCAATCGTAACTCCTGATAAGGAAGCGGAAGCTAAAGCTGCAGGTGCTGACTTCGTTGGATTAGACGAATACATCGAAAAAATCAAAGGTGGGTGGACAGATGTCGACGTAATCATCACTATGCCCTCAGTAATGGGTAAAGTTGGTGCATTAGGGCGTATCTTAGGACCCCGTGGATTAATGCCTAACCCCAAAACAGGTACAGTAACCATGGATATTGGTAAAGCTGTAACTGATTCAAAAGGTGGTAAAATTGATTTTAAAGTAGATAAAGCAGGCATCATTCATACAGGTATTGGACGGGCATCGTTCGACGCTGAGAAATTAACTGAAAATGCTATGGAAGTTTTATCGGCTATCGTAAAATTAAAACCATCGTCTGCAAAAGGTACTTACGTAAAGTCGGTATATATGAGCAGCACAATGAGTGCAGGAATCCAAATTGATCAAAAAACCTTTAACTAAAAACCCCTAATCTGTTTTATGAATAAACAAGAAAAAACACAGGAAATAGACAGGTTGTTAGCGCTTTTAAATGCTAATACTAAAATCTATCTGGCTGATTGTTCTTCTTTAACAGTTGAAAAAGTTGGTCAGTTACGCCGTCAATGCTATGAGAAAAAAGTAAGTATGACTGTAGTTAAAAACACGTTATTGGCGAAAGCTTTAGAACGTGCTAACGACAGCAAACTTGCCGAGTTAATCCCAGCATTGAAAGGCCAAACCGCTTTAATGTTTGCCGAAGTGAGTAACGCTCCCGCAAAAATCATTAAAGAGTTTCGTAAAGGAACTGACAAACCTCAAATGAAAGCAGCTTATGTTGAAGAAATGATTTTTATCGGAGACGATAAACTGGAATCTTTAGCAGGCCTGAAATCGAAAAATGAATTAATAGGCGATATCATCGGCTTATTGCAAGCTCCAATCCAACGCGTAATCGGCGGATTAGAAAATAAATTCAAAGATTCGACAGAAGAGGCAGCAGCTTAATTACTGTAAAGAACAAAAAACCAACAACAAACAATTTTAAATTAAACATTAACAAAATAAAAACTAATAAAAATGGCAGACGTAAAAGCAATCGCTGAATCATTAGTAAACCTGACAGTTAAAGAAGTTCAGGAATTAGCAACAGTATTAAAAGACGAGTATGGTATTGAGCCAGCAGCAGCAGTAGTTGTTTCGGGTGGTGCCGGCGGCGGCGAAGCAGCAGCAGTAAAAACATCTTTCGATGTTATTTTGCTTGAAGCAGGTGCAGCTAAATTAGGTGTAGTTAAAGTTGTAAAAGACTTAACAGGTCTTGGCTTAAAAGAAGCTAAAGATTTAGTTGACGGTGCTCCAAAAGCAGTTAAAGAAGGTATCGCAAAAGAAGAAGCTGAATCTATTAAAAAGGCTTTAGAAGAAGCTGGTGCAAAAGTAGAAGTAAAATAATTTTGCTAACAAAACAGGCGTTAAGGTCTTCCTTGCTCAGGCAAAAGACCTTAACCCTTTTTTCTGCTTTTAGTCATCACGTCAATCTTTTAGAATACTAACTAAATAAACAATATTAAATTGGCTACAACAGTAAAAAAATCTCAGAGAATTAATTTCTCATCAAACAAATTTCCAATCGAATATCCCGATTTTTTGGATATTCAGGTTAAATCCTTTCAGGATTTCTTTCAATTGGAAACTACACCGGATAACCGAAAAAACGAAGGTTTATTCCGTGTATTTGCCGAAAACTTTCCTATTTCCGACGCGAGAAACAATTTCGTTTTGGAATTTTTGGATTATTTCGTTGATCCGCCTCGCTATGCCCTTGAAGAGTGTATCAGCCGTGGCTTAACTTATTCAGTGCCGTTAAAAGCTAAATTAAAGCTTTATTGCACTGATCCTGAACATGAAGATTTTGAAACCATTGTGCAGGACGTTTATTTGGGAACAATTCCGTACATGACACCAAAAGGATCATTTGTGATCAATGGTGCTGAACGCGTTATCGTATCTCAGTTACACCGTTCTCCGGGCGTGTTCTTCGGCCAAAGCCGCCACGCAAATGGAACTAAATTATACAGTGCCCGTGTTATTCCTTTTAAAGGTTCGTGGATTGAGTTTGCTACCGACATTAATAATGTAATGTACGCTTACATCGATCGTAAGAAAAAATTGCCGGTAACTACTTTGTTACGTGCGATTGGTTTTGAAAGCGATAAGCAAATTTTAGAAATATTTGGTCTTGCGGATGAAGTGAAAGTCTCCAAAGCAGGCTTAAAACGTGAAGTTGGTCGCAGACTGGCTGCGCGTGTTCTTAAAACATGGATCGAAGATTTCGTGGATGAGGATACCGGAGAAGTTGTATCCATCGAACGTAACGAAGTTATTTTAGATCGTGAAACAATTTTAGATGACAACCACATTGATTTAATTGCAGATGCAGGTGTTAAATCTATTATTTTACATAAAGAAGACGTAAATACAGCAGATTTTGCTATTATCTACAATACATTACAAAAAGATTCAACTAACTCAGAAAAAGAAGCGATCGAGTATATCTACCGTTTACTTCGTAATGCTGAGCCGCCTGATGAAGAAACAGCGCGTGGAGTAATCGACAAATTATTTTTCTCCGATAAACGTTACGATTTAGGAGAAGTAGGCCGTTTCCGTATCAACAAAAAGTTAGGCATTGATATTCCTATGAATATCCGTGTATTAACAAAAGAAGATATTATTTTGATCATGAAATATTTGATCGAATTAATTAATTCTAAAACGGATGTGGATGATATTGATCACTTATCTAACCGTCGTGTTCGTACAGTTGGTGAACAATTATTTTCTCAGTTCGGTGTTGGTTTAGCGCGTATGGCGCGTACAATTCGCGAGCGAATGAACGTTCGTGATAACGAAGTGTTTACACCAACGGATTTAATTAATGCCAAAACATTATCTTCTGTAATTAATTCGTTCTTCGGAACAAATCAATTATCCCAGTTCATGGATCAAACCAATCCTTTATCGGAGATTACGCATAAGCGTCGTCTTTCGGCACTAGGGCCAGGAGGTTTAAGTCGTGAGCGTGCAGGTTTCGAGGTACGTGACGTTCATTACACTCACTACGGTCGTCTTTGTACGATTGAAACGCCAGAAGGACCAAACATTGGTTTAATTTCTTCACTATGTGTATTCGCTAAAGTAAATAAATTAGGATTTATTGAAACGCCTTTCCGTTCGGTAACAAATGGTAAAGTTGAAGTTAATAAAGGAATTACCTATTTAACGGCTGAGGAAGAAGATTCAAAAAATATTGCCCAAACAAGTGCTGAATTGGATGACAAAGGAAACTTTGTTGGAAAAAAAGTTACAGCGCGTTACGAAGGTGATTTTCCGGTTTTGGATCCAAACCAAATTCAGTTAATGGATGTGGCCCCAAACCAAATTGCCTCGATTGCAGCATCTTTAATTCCATTTTTGGAACATGATGATGCCAATCGTGCTTTAATGGGATCAAACATGCAACGCCAAGCAGTTCCTTTAATGCGTCCGGAAGCACCAATTGTTGGTACAGGTATTGAAGCCCGTGTGGCAGAAGATAGCCGCGTGTTAATTAATTCGGAAGGCGATGGAATTGTTGAATATGTTGATGCAAGGGAAATAGTGATCCGTTATAACCGTACCAACGACGAAAAATTAATTTCGTTTGAAGGTGATGTTAGAACGTATAAATTAACCAAATTCCAAAAAACCAATCAAAGCACCTGTATGAATTTAAAACCAATCGTTAAGAAAGGCGATAAGGTTTATAAAGGTCAGGTTTTATGCGATGGTTATGCGACTGATAAAGGTGAATTGGCTTTAGGACGTAACTTAAAAGTAGCGTTCATGCCTTGGAAAGGTTATAACTTTGAGGATGCGATCGTAATTTCTGAGCGTGTTATACGTGACGATATTTTTACATCTATTCACATTGATGAATATTCTTTAGAAGTGCGTGATACAAAACGTGGAATGGAAGAGTTAACTCCTGATATTCCTAACGTAAGTGAAGAAGCAACAAAAGACTTAGATGAAAAGGGTATTATCCGTGTTGGTGCTGAGGTTAAGGAAGGTGATATTTTAATTGGGAAAATTACTCCAAAAGGTGAAACAGATCCTTCTCCGGAAGAAAAATTATTACGTGCTATCTTCGGTGATAAAGCTGGTGATGTGAAAGATGCTTCATTGCGCGTTTCTCCTTCATTGAAAGGTGTAATCGTTGATAAAAAATTATTCTCACGTGCTATTAAAGATAAAAAGCAAAAAGCTGATGAAAAACCTTTAGTTGAAAAGCTGGACGCAGATCATAACAAGGCGGTTGCTAATATCAAATATCAGCTTATTGAAAAATTATTTGAACTGGTTAATGGCCGTACTTCGCAAGGGGTAAGTAATATTTTAGGTGAAGAAGTAATTACCAAAGGCACTAAATTTACTCAAAAATTATTAGAGAAAATTGACTTCTCAGAAGTTAATCCGGGTAACTGGACGACTGACAAAGATAAAAATGAGCAAATTGAGCGGTTGTTGCATAATTTCATGATCAAGTTCAACGATTTCTTAGGTCAGTATAAACGCGAGAAGTTTCAAATAACAGTTGGTGATGAATTGCCAAACGGAATCGTACAATTAGCTAAAGTTTACATTGCTCAAAAACGTAAGTTAAGAGTTGGTGATAAAATGGCCGGTCGTCATGGTAACAAAGGTATTGTTGCACGTATTGTTCGTGATGAAGACATGCCTTATTTAGAAGATGGGACACCGG
>JAYTBK010000124.1:0-1869 GCA_043737035.1 Bacteroidota bacterium
GTGGCACCACACATGCAAAAAACACTAGGCAGAAAGCGGGATAAAATAAGCGAATTTGATAAATTCTTATTAACATATAAAATCAAAACTAAAATAAAATATTTAATTTTTTTTCTATTTAAGATAAATTTACAAACAAAAAACATTCCGTCACATTCACGGAATGTTTATCTTTAAAAATTCAGTTCAACGATCAACGGTATCTGCCTCATGCATCAGCTCCTTATTACTTTAAAATGAAAAATATTTTTAAGTTTATAAAAACGTTTCCTTCCTTAACTGTTATCATTTGCATTTGCCTTACGGTAATTGAGGTGCATCTAAATCTTATCAGACATGTGCAACGCAACGTGATTACGTGGGATATTGTTGGCTATTACAGCTATTTACCTGCAATTTTTATTGAGAAGGATATTAAACTTAGCTTCATAAATGAAAAAAATAAAACAACATATGACGGTATAAAATATGGCTACACCAGCACAAAAGTGGGGAAACATGTTATTAAATACTCAATGGGCATAGCCATACTTTACGCTCCTTTTTTTCTACTAGCGCATGAATTCGCGCAGCCGCTTGGTTATGATGCTAACGGTTTTTCTGAAATATACCATTGGTGTATAGAGTACTCGGGCTTATTTTATTTGATGCTCGGTTTTATTTTTTTAAGGAAATTGCTTCTTAATTTTTATTCAGAAAAAATAACAGCATTTACTCTCGCCTGTATTTTTTTTGGCACCAACTTGCTTTGCTATTCTACCATTGATGCAGCAATGTCGCACAGTTATAGCTTTTCACTTTATGCTGTTTTTCTCTTTTATGCGATGGTTTATTTTAAAAATCCGTGTTTTAAATATGGTTTAGGTTTAGGTGCCCTGTCCGCACTAATTATACTTGTTCGACCGATGAATATTATATTGATTTTCGCACTACCGTTAATTTTAATACCGTATTTAGTACAAGAAAAAACCATAGTACGATTTTTAAAGTCGAATTATAAAAATATTTTGGCATATTTTTCCGTCCTAACGGTTTGCCTATTGCCTCAGCTGCTTTACTGGAATTACGTAACCGGCCATTTTTTCGTTTTCTCGTACGGCTATGAAAAATTTTATTTTAACCAGTGGCATTTGTTTGATTGTTTGTTAGGTTTCCGTAAAGGCTGGCTCATATACACACCCATCCTGTTTTTCGCTTTGGCAGGAATACTATTCTTAAGAAAATCATCTGCCTACATTTTCAAACTCCCTTTATTAACAATCGTTCCCGCCTACATATACTTGGTATCGTGCTGGTGGTGTTGGTGGTACGGCGGCTCATTCGGCTTACGACCAATGATAGATTTGTATCCTTTGCTGTGCCTTCCTTTTGGAGCCGCACTGCAAAAAATATTCGGTCTTCAAAAATTAAAGAAAAATGCTTTATTTTCACTGGTGATATTTTGTGTTCTGCTAAATATTTATCAAACGTTTCAGTACAAATACAATATCGTACATTACGACTCAATGACGTTTCGTGCATTTAAAAATGTTTTTGGAAAAATGAGCCGTCAACTTACCGATACAACGCTTCTTAAACACCCAAATTACGAAACTGCTGTGCGCGGCCAGGGCGATTAATTAAAAAAAATGTAAGCACAAAAGCTTATTTTTACCTCATGGCTTTATTGCTTAAAGAAAATATTAAAGTTGCCACCGATTCCATTAAAGGAAATAAACTCCGTGCTTTTTTAACCATGCTCATTATTTTTTTTGGTATCACAGCATTGGTAGGCATATCGTCGGCTATTGATGCGATGAAAGCATCCATTAACAGTAATTTTACGAGCATGGGAGCAAATTCGTTCACCATACGCAATAAAGAAACTTC
>JAYTBK010000125.1:0-4908 GCA_043737035.1 Bacteroidota bacterium
CGATTATTTGTTAAAACCCTTATCGCCGGTGAGTTTAATGGCAACGCTCAAAAAAGTTGAAGAGTCGATAAACAAACATGAACTCGATTTAAAGTTTAAAACGTTAATGGAAAACATTGCCGAACCCGTAAAACAAAAACGGAAAGTAGTTTTAAAAACCCTCGAAAAAATATATTCGGTTGATATCAACGACATTGTAAGGTTTGAATCTGACGGTGGCTACACAAAAGCGTTTCTTGCAGATGGTAAACGTATTATGGTTTCGCGTATACTAAAAGAGTTTGACGAGTTTTTATCAGATGCCGGTTTCGCGCGTGTACACCATTCGCACCTGATAAACATACTTCACGTTTTTTGTTTTGATAAAGGTGAAAGTCATATTGTGATGAAAGATAATTCCATCGTACCGGTTTCCAACCGCAAAAAAGAGCACGTGTTGGAGCTGCTGAACATGATTTAAAATAGTTAACCGCAGAGTATTCGCAAAGTATGCCGAGTGTTTACGCAACAATTATCCTTTCGGCAACTAAAGCGTTCCAATTCTTCTCCTATTCTTTACCTTTTAACGTCGCCATCTTCGTGTTTTCTTCTCTCGCAGTGAGCTTTTCAGTTAAAACACGGCATTTAGTAAACATTCAATAGTTTAAAACATTTATTGTTTTTAGGGTTAATAAACAGCCATGCCCTTATTTTTAATACCTATTACTCATGGCAACAACCAAAAATAAATTCAGGGAAATACCTGTTGAGCAGAATACAACAACTGAACCCGTTATTGATAAAAACGATATTGAAGAAACCCACAACCCTTCTTCCAAAAACAAAACCAAATCTGCTAAAAAAGTGGTCTCGATACCTGCAGATAAAAAAGTGCAGAGTGGCCAATCGCTTGCCGATGCTAAGTTAAGCCTACTTGATAAATGGAATAAAACCATTACACTTTACCGTAACGAACGCATACAAAAACTAATTGGTCTTGTACTAATCCTTTGCGGCATTTATCTTTTTATAGCATTACTGTCCTACATTTTTACCTGGGATAAAGATCAGGATAAAGTGATGGGTTCGTTAACAGAATTGTTTGCCCTTGATACAAAAGTTATAAATTGGCTTGGAAAAATTGGCGCGCTTATTTCGTACATCTTTATGTACAAATGGTTCGGTGTTTCTTCTTTTATACTAGTTCCAGTGCTAATTATTTACGGACTTCAAAAAATATTAAATAAAAAAATAGCCAAACCATCGTCGTTTACTGCGAAATGGATTTTTATAATGGTGTGGACGAGCCTTACACTGGCTTATTTTTTTAATGATAAGTTATTTTTTCTTGGCGGCGGTTATGGATACATTTTAAATATTCTGCTCGCTAATTACGTAGGTAAAATAGGCACTCTTGCCGTGCTCGCGTTTGCCATTCTTTCGTTTTTGGTATTAAGTATCAATTTATCTTTTAAATTAAATAAACGTGTGTTGCCCGATTTAAGCAATGATCCGATACATGATGCTTCTGATGAAGATGATTTATCGCAGGCTGCAAATACGATTAATCCTAATGCTACTACAGTTTATGATACCACTCAGGAACCGGCTTTTACCAGAGAAGAAGAAGCTGACCTGCTAAACTTTGAAGTGACGACGGCAGTAAACGAACCATTAGTAAATCCCAAAAATACTCTTTTACAAGATGTTGAAGATGCGGTCCCACTTGAAGTGATAAAAGCGCCTGAAGAAAAAAAATCGCTTGAATTTGAAATAAATAATCCGGGTGCTGATGAAATTGTAAAAGTGCCTGAGTTTGTGAAAGAAGAACCGAAACAAAATTCAATTACTTTAGATGATGAAGTAAAAGCTGCGCAACTAGTTGAGGAATTCGGGCAGTACGATCCCACGCTCGATCTAGGTCATTACCAGTTTCCGAGCCCTGAATTATTGATTGATTACGGAACAGGAAATGCAAAGGTGAATAATGAAGAACTTGTTGCAAATAAAGACCGTATCCTTAACACTTTAAAAAATTACGGAATTGAGATTGACCGGATATCCGCAACGGTGGGTCCAACGGTTACGCTATATGAAATTGTTCCGGCTGCCGGCGTTCGAATTTCAAAAATTAAAAACCTTGAAGATGATATTGCTTTAAGTCTTGCCGCCTTGGGAATTCGTATCATCGCGCCAATTCCGGGTCGTGGAACGATTGGTATTGAAGTACCAAACCAAACACCCGAAATGGTTCCGATGCGTAACATCATTGCTTCTGAGAAATTTCAAAATACAACGCACGATTTACCAATAGCTTTAGGAAAAACCATTAACAACGAAATATTTATTGCCGATCTTGCAAAAATGCCTCATTTACTCATGGCCGGGGCAACAGGACAAGGAAAATCAGTTGGACTGAACGCTATTTTAGTTTCACTACTTTATAAAAAGCATCCGGCTCAAATAAAATTTGTTTTAGTTGATCCCAAAAAAGTTGAGCTCACGTTGTTCAATAAAATTGAAAGGCATTTTTTAGCCAAGCTGCCAAATTCGGAAGACGCCATCATAACAGATAACACAAAAGTAATTCATACACTTAACTCGTTGTGCATTGAAATGGATAACCGTTACGCGTTGTTGCAGGATGCGCAGGTACGTAACATTAAAGAGTATAATGTTAAGTTTATTAACCGTAAATTAAACCCCAACGAAGGCCACAAATATTTACCATATATTGTTTTGGTGGTGGATGAATTTGCCGATTTAATAATGACGGCCGGTAAAGAAGTTGAAACTCCTATTGCTCGTTTGGCGCAGCTTGCAAGGGCAATTGGAATTCACTTAATTATTGCCACACAGCGGCCATCGGTAAATATTATTACGGGAACTATTAAAGCAAATTTTCCCGCACGTATAGCATTTAGGGTAACTAGTAAAATTGATTCGCGTACGATATTAGATGCCGGAGGAGCGGAACAATTAATCGGTAGGGGCGACATGTTACTAAGCACCGGAAACGATTTGATACGAATACAATGCGCGTTTGTTGATACGCCGGAAGCAGAAAAAATAACCGAATTTATTGGCTCGCAAAGAGCTTATCCATCCGCATTTTTATTGCCCGAATATGTTGGTGAAGATGGCGATAATGGTAAAGAGGCTGTTGATTTAAGTGAGCGTGATAAAATGTTTGATGAAGCCGCCAAACTTGTGGTTCAGTTTCAGCAGGGCTCGGCGTCTTTTTTACAACGTAAATTAAAGTTGGGTTATAACCGCGCGGGCCGTATTGTTGACCAGTTAGAAGCGGCTGGAATAATTGGGCCGTTTGAAGGTTCAAAAGCGAGAGAAGTTCGTTGCAAAGATATGGAACAGCTGCATGAAATTATAAGGAACATAAAAGGGTAGAACGTATTTTGTTTTTTTTGGTGTGCGCATCGCTAGCTTCACGGACTTACTAAAGCATTCAGCCCGACTGCTTTATCCATTTATAAACAGTCATTATCCATCGCACTTACTGCCACTTTTCGTAAAACAATTGCTGATGCATTGTTTTATACTGCTTTACGATTACAGCCGGCATGGCAGGCATTGCGCATACCGTTTAGCTAAACTAAGCAGCATATTTAAAAAGTATAGTAGGAGTAACGGCAGCCGAATTAATGGCGGTATAGGATGATGCAACGATGTACCGTATATTTTAAAAAACGCCCTCTGTATGGGGCGTTTTTTATTTAAATAACTCATAAATTGTATTTTATCAAAGTACGTAAATGTTTGAGTTGGCTGAACCTGTGTAAATGTTTTAGGTAAATTTAATATGGTTGTATTAGCTCTATTCCGGGCTTTTCCATTTTTATCAAATATTTATTTATCTTATCTTTAAATTTTCATTTTTTGTATTCGCACCGCATTTAATATTGCTAATAAAGCAACTCCAACATCTGCAAACACAGCTTCCCACAATGTAGCAACACCAATAGCACCAACAATTAAAATAATCACTTTTACTCCCATTGCCAAAATAATATTTTGCCAAACTATTTTCTTTGTGATTCTACCGATTTTAATTGCGGTCACAATTTTTGAAGGTTGGTCGTTTTGTATTACTATATCTGCTGTTTCAATGGTAGCATCGCTGCCTAAACCACCCATTGCGATTCCTGCATCTGCTAAAGCAATAACTGGAGCATCATTTACACCATCTCCTACAAATGCAATAACTCTGCTTTCGTTTTTTAAAGCTTTTACTTTTTCTACTTTATTTTCAGGCAATAAATTTCCAAAAGCATTATCAATATTTAAAATTTGAGCTATTTTATCTACGACGGATTGTTTATCGCCCGATAGCATTACTGTTTTAATGTTAAGGCTGTGCATATCCTTAATGGCTTGTAAGGCATCTTCTTTTATTTCGTCAGCAATAGTTATATAGCCTGAGTATTTATTATTTACAGCAACAACAACAATTGTATCAACAATGGTTTCAATTTCTTTATCATACTCAACATTAAATTTTTGTAGTAGTTTTAAATTTCCTGCTAATACTTCTTTGCCGTCAATTTTACCTTTTAGTCCATGTCCCGAAATTTCTTCAACATCATTAACATTAACATTATTTATTACATCTCCTGCGTGTTTTACAACTGCTAATGCAATGGGGTGCGTTGATTTACTTTCGATAGCTGCTGTTAGTTTTAATAATTCTTTTTCATCAATACTAACCGCTTTAATTTCTTGAACTTTAAATACACCTTTTGTTAATGTACCTGTTTTGTCCATAACAACGGTATCTATTTTTGTCATTACATCTAAATAATTAGAGCCTTTAAATAAAATACCGTTTCGAGATGCTAAACCAATACCACCAAAATATCCTAATGGAATTGAGATTACTAATGCACAAGGGCAAGAGATAACAAGAAATACCAA
>JAYTBK010000126.1:0-11461 GCA_043737035.1 Bacteroidota bacterium
GCCATGCGTGGTTTTGAAGGCAAATTAAATTTAGCGCGGGCTTTGTTTTCACCCAACTCAAGGCCTTCATTATATCCGATGGTTGGCAAAAGCGAGTTATTAATAAAACTTCCGTTATATACAACATCGGATTTTGCATCGTTGCTAAACCAGGCTTTTTCAAAATAATTGATGCTGTAGCTTAATTTTATCGAGTCGTTTGGCGCAAGCGGATCAGACAATTTAAACGCCTTTAAAAAATAATTTTTATCATCGTTAAATTGTTTTGCTTTAACCGACAGAGTTAACGATTTTATTTCCACATTATTGTTATAGCTCACCACAAGGGTATCAATAGGAAAATGATGTTTGTTTTTAATATAATAGTAACCGTTAAATTTTGCGCCCAATTGCTGAGGATAAAGTTCAACTTCAACATAACTTGATACAATGCGAGGCTGCGGGGTTTTTTGAAAATGTTTATAGGTTTGCTCATATGTTGCCTGAAGTTTTTCAAGCTCTTTTGCCGAAAGCATTTTGTTAGCGACTTTGATGTTATAATAAATTAGAGCGCCAACACCAATAAAAACAACACCCGCAATAACGCCGATGTATCGAACCTGCTTATGTGAATCGTACTTCGAAAATTTGAAACGCGCTTTTAAACTTTTTTCTTTTCCTCGTAGATAAAACCTTATCGCCAACAGAGATAAAATTAAAATGAATGACAACCAATAAAATTTAAATAAAAAAAACACTGGCATGGTGTGTCCATAGCCATTCATGTCACTATAAGGAAGCATGGGGCCACTTCTGTTAAAATTATAAAGAGGATTATCGAGTTGCAATTGTCCTAAAATAATTCTTGTAATAAAAGCAAGTATAAAAACAAGTACAAATCCAACATACTTGTTACTTACCATGCATTGTATAATAAAAGCCAAGGCCGCTACGATGAGCAACGTTACAAATGTGCGTGCGTATATATTAATGAAATATTGATCGAGCTCAAATTTATAATACCCTTTTAGCGACTGAATAATTATACCAGTGAAGATAGCACCAAGTAAGCCTACCGCAACAGAGCTTACGAGGCCAAGATATTTCCCTAAAATTAGCGTGGATGACTTTACGGGTGATGCGCCAATTAATTCGTCGACCTTAAACTGTTTTTCGTTAAATACCAGATTACCCGAATAAAAAATAATAAGTATAGATAACATAAACTGAAACATATTGCCGGCTTGGCCAACGATATTATATGTTACGGGATAAACTTCTGTACCAAAAATTAATGAACTAAAACTACTGGTAACATAGGCCAAAACAGCTCCCAACGCTAACATGATGATAAAAAAATAACTTGTAATAATTCGCTTAAACTCGAATGAAGCAATAAAGAAAAGTTGCTTATAAAACGCTCTACCGCCATTGCTAATTGTTACTTTTGGTAACTCGGATATATGCTGTATCGCAGGCGTTTCAGGAGAATAGGACTCACGCCGATTCTTGTTCCAAAACTTTTTTGGTGGATTTAAAAATTGAGAAAAGCTAAACTTTGCATAACTGAAAAACATGATTATTAGTGCAAAAGCGAGCCAAGCCAGACGATTGTACAATAGCTCGTCACGAAGGTTTAGATGCCTGGTATTTTGTTCGGAAGGTGTCCAATACTGTGTTATTTTTTGTAACGCTTTGTTACCGTAAGGATCGAGCATTGCCGCGAGCGATTGGTAATCAATATCCGATAAAACCGAATTGGCAGCCAGATCAAACAAAAAGAATATTACGGTAAATAAATATGCTATTGTTGTATTCCGTAAAAACGTAGTAAGCGAAAAATAGATTGTTCCAAACAATAATGTATTTGGCACTACAAAATATAAAAATGGTTGTATGTAATTATATAATTCTATTGGTCCAATAACAGGCTGGCCTTTGCCAATGATACTGCCTAAAAGCAAACCAAAAAACTGGCCACTAAAAACAAAAAGTGCTATCAATAAAACGCCAAAGAATCTCCCAAAAAAATACGATGCTTTTGTAATGGGTTTTGTAAAAAACAACGAGTGCGAATTAAATTCGAAATCGCGTTGAATGGCAGTAGCCATAATTGCAATGATCATTATATTGTGGATGAGCGCCAATATATTTTGATTAAATGCCAAAAATAAACTTGCGTTGGCAACCGCGCTATTTATGAAGGTATTGCTATCGCTTGCCCCAAGCGGAATAACACCCGATGCGACTAACGATAAAAATAAATAGAAAGCAAAGTAAATACTGAAAAACACATACGTAGATGGTTTTTTTAGTGCGTATTTTAATTCAAACCTGAGGATTTCTAAAAACATAGTAAGGTATTATAATAGTGTTAGAAAAAATTGTAATTTCATATTAAATAAATAGGCTCCGACTGTAAGCGGTGTAATTAAAAAATGTTTACAGAATATTCGAAAAATAAACATCTTCCAAATCGGGCTCAACCAGAGAGAACGCAGCATCTGGAACCAAGTCGCTTTTTACATGAATCAAAATTTTTGCATCAACAACTTTAGCTGAAATAATTTTATATTTTTCTTTATAGGTGTTCAATTCGCTTTTGTCGATCATTAATTTCCAAACACTGTTACGTATTTGATGAATCGCGTTGCTCGGTTTATCATCTAATAAAACCTGTCCACGGTTCATAATTACCATGCGCGGACATAAATTTTTAATGTCCTCAACAATATGCGTGGAAAGAATTACAATGATATTTTCACCCAAATCGCTCAGTATGTTATGAAATCTGTTGCGCTCAGCAGGATCTAAACCCGCTGTAGGCTCATCAACTATAATTAATTGCGGGTTACCTAATAAAGCCTGTGCGATGCCAAAACGTTGCCGCATACCGCCTGAGTATTCGCTAAGGTTTCGCTTACGGGCTTCAAACAAATTAGTTTGATTTAAAAGTGCATCGCAAATGTTTTTTCTTTCTGTTTTATTATTAATTCCTTTTAAAACGGCAAAATGGTGCAACATATCTTCGGCATTTACTTTTGGATAAAAACCAAAATCTTGTGGCAAATAACCCAATACTTTTCTCAGTTCTTCCTTTTGCTTTACCACATTAATATTTCCGAGCGTAATACTTCCGCTATCGGGATCTTGCAAAGTTGCAATGGTTCGCATTAAAGTAGATTTGCCGGCGCCATTTGGACCCAATAAGCCAAACATACCTGTCGAAATTATTAAGTTCACATTGCTTAACGCTTTCAAGCCATTGCTATACGTTTTTGAAACATCAGAGATTATAAGTTGCATAAAAAAAGTTTTATCAAATGTAAAATCATTTTTATCAATTGAACTAATAAAAATGAATAATAAACGTATTCAAAAAAATTTAGTAATTAAGATAAGTTTTAAAATAACCACATTCATTAATTATTTCCTGATAGTATTTTGTATTGTTGTATTCGTTTTTTAATTTACCGAAATACATGCCTGCTTTGAAATCACCTTTGTAATTATCTGCAGTTCGCATGAACCAAGCATTTTGTTCGCATTTAGCCACCATAAAAGCACATTTTGCCCTAAACTCCTTATCCGTAGTATTTTGCATTGCCAACAAATAATATTTTAGTGCAATGTCGGATGTTTGTTCAGGTAACAGTTTACGGCCATCGTCATAAATAAAATTATAAACATAAGTTTGATAGAATACACGGGCATTACCAAACTCAGTCATATTGTAAAATCCATTGGCTACTAAAAAATAATTTTGAGCTGCCTCCAATGGTTTTCGCTGCGCAATCGTTTCCATCTCCAGTAATTTTTGCAAAAAAGTTCCGCGCGTATATTTTATTCTTTGGTTGGCCTGATGGTCGCAATCATGGCAATCTTTTATATGTATGGTAAATGGGTTTCCCAATAATAGTGTATTGTAGCTTTCTTTACCTTTTAAAATTTCAATCGCTTTTTCGAGTTCGTCGTGTTGCGCATATCTAACTCCGGATAGTAGAACATAATCATCCTTTTTTAGCAGTCCGTTTTTAATAAATAAAGCTTCAAAGTCTGTAAAATTTGTTCTGTTTAAATAAAAAATCATTTTTGTGAGTTCATCTTGAGTTTTAAATTCCTGCGGAAGTATCAATTCGGCTTTTTGCAGTTCATTTTGCTTGCGGTAAATTGAAGAAAGTATTTTTCGCACTTCACCTCTTAAAATGGTTCCTCTAAAAATGTCACTCTTTATAATTTCTTCCGAAAATAAAATGTTTAGTTCCGGCAGAAGATCTTTTTCGGCTGCGTCGTCCAATTTAATTAGGCGTCGCAACTTTCCGGTTAACGCAATAGCGCTGTATTGAGCCTGCAACAACGAATTGCCTTTAGTAAATGGCTTTGCTTTTTTCATCTGCTCATCGGCCAGAGCGTAATTTTTTATGATATAATTTAAATAGGCTGCCGATAAATCCCAAATTACCGTTTCGCCATTTTTACCGTTTGCCGATATTTCATTCAGAAAATTAATTAGCTTTTTGTCGACGCGGGCTTCCGCTTTTGTTGTCTCTTTTGAAGTTGCCAATAATATATTTCTAAATTTCTCCTCTTCAATATTTACAGTGCGCATCAATAAAAGTAAAGCAGCCGATGATTTTGAATTTAGTTTCAATAATTGTTGTATCGCCAAAATTTTATCGGTGTATAAGCCTTGTAACAGCCATAGATTTTCTTTTTCAACAGTTAATTTTGCCTCCAATAAACACTGTTGCATTTCCGCATCACTTAGCGGATGGTAAGAAAGATAGGCCGACCGTTTTAATGGTTCATATTCAAACAAGCGCGCGTATGCTATATTTGATTCCGAAAATTTTTGCAGCTTGTATAAAGCCGCAGCTTTATACCCTAAACATCGATTTTTTATCGCGGGCGAAATTTTAAGTATACGTTCGTTTTCATTAAAAAAAGTAATAGTTTTATTAAAATCGTTATTAAAATAATACAGTCGTAACAGTTGGAAAGCAAAGCGTTCCTTTATAAATGAGTCGGTTGCTTTGTTGTAAAAATTCAATCCTCCCTCTATTTGTTTTTCAATAAATACGGTCGCTGCTTTTTTTGTGGGCTTAGGATCCCAGTAATTCTCTTCATCTTTCACTGCAAAGGTTTCATTACGTTTGGCGTATCCAACAAAGTATAAAAATGGGATAGACTTTGCTGCTTCAATTTGTTTAAGCTTGAATTTTTGTGAATCATCGCTGAGGTTTGCAGACTTACCTTTTATGTAAAATATCATCGAATCAATTTGGTTTAATTTAGCCTCATATAGCCAATAATAGATTGTTGAAGTATCCGTTTTATTTTGAAAATAACCCACCCATTCAGAACAGTTTAATCGCTTAAAATAATTTTTACCTGCATCATCGTAACCATTATAAAATGGCGTTCCGATAGTTCTAAAAAACGGACTTAGCGTTGGCTGGTTAATTATTTCCGGTGTAAACGAAGAGCCTTCCGTCGGATCCCAGTCGCCGCCCCAGCATGCAAACAATTTGAAAGCAGCAAAAAAGCTACAGCTAATTAAAAGTATTAAAAATGGTTTCAAGTGTTTTCTTATCATAATAATTTAAGTTTAGTTCATCGAGGTCAAAAAATACAATTCTCCTGTTACCGGGTTTTAAATTTTGTTTTAATAGTCTAGCGGCTTCTAACAAAGTATTTTCTTCAACTGCTTCATATTTTAAAATGTCGCCCTTCTCATAATAAATTCCGTACTTCAAAAATGACGTTTTTACTTTAAATAAATGCGTATTATTATCATTCTCAAATAAACCGGTATCTGACAAAAGTGGCAAATTTTTTTTTGTGATCATGTTTTTTACAGTTCCGCTTTTATAATGAACGCACCACCTAAAAATAGGCAAAGCCGCGTCCAATGGTAAAGCGTATTTTGAAATGTATGGCGTGTATTTTTGCGCGGTTAACACATCGAAGATGGAGTTGGAACCAGTTATGTCTTTTATATTCCCGACATTATAAAACATCAACATTCCGCCATCAACGGGAGGCACACCGGTTTTAAAGGGGTATTTTATTTGATGAAGGCGGATAGTGGCTGTAAGTTTTTTTTGTTTTGATAGCAAAGTTTTTAATGACTTTAAAAAATTAAAATATTGCTGGCGCGTTTTATCCGACCAGTCGCAATCTATTTGAAGTTCGTTATACCTGGTACATAAGCCATCGACTTTCTTTAAAACATTTTGAGCCAGCTCCGAAGATTGCCGCTTATTCAAATTCAAGAAAGTTCGGTTTGTAATAAATATTACCGGTATTAGAGATATTGTTTTTCCTAACGTTTCGATGCTGTCGGTTACACCTAACGGTTTAGGAGTGTCTGTTAACGGATCGATTTCTACATCAAACAAACGCACGTACAGTATTTTGATGTTATATTCCTTTAACGCGGTTTTTTCGGGGTGAGATAATACGGCTTTTGTTCGCCAAAAATAAAATGAAGGTTCAGTATGCGAAGATTCGCAGGAAGTAAAAATTATAGTTAGAATAATAAAAGAAAAAACGAGAGCATGATTTGTGCAATTAACAACAGCATCTATTTTTTTAAAAATCATTTAAGGCGCGGTAAATGGGTTTAAAGATCGCATTTTGAAATTAACAGAATACTACAGCCATAAAAGAATATATTAAGGTGGTTTTTATGTTGATTATATGTGATTTTTGTATTTATTATAGGTTTTGGTTATTATTCATGCTGATATATTGGTTAACAGAACATTTATTTATACCTTTAAAATTCGGCGTGAAATATCGTTTTTAATAGGTTTTGCAAGTTGAAGATGTGTAAAATAAATTTGATAGTTTTATTTGTATTTTGCGCGTTAGCGAATAAACTAACTGCTGCTGTTTACGCGGGTAATGTTACGTTTACTTGGTTATACGGCTATACATATAAAATTACAGCAACTACATACACTACTCGAGTACCTGACAATGCATGTTCGCTTGTCCTTTCAAATGGTGGGGGAACAATATCTGTTCCTAGAAGCAATGGTCCGTTTTCCGCTAATTGTTCGCCGGCAACGGGTGGTGTTCCTTTTAACGCAAGTATTTTAAAAAATGAATATATCTATACGCATACTTTTCCAGGACTGGGGAATTACAGCGTTGATGCTACTCTTCCAAACCGGGCTCCGGGCATAATTAATGTCTCTAATTCGGTAAATACGCCTTTAGTAATACAATCTTCACTTGTAATTTCTTCGTTTCTCGGCCCCAACAGCCAGCCGATACTCCCAGTTGAGCTAATTAATACCGCCTGTACAAATAATGGTTGTTACCAAATTAATTTTGCGGGTTCGGATATCGACGGCGACAGTTTAGCGTACAGTGTTTTGCCATGCAGTGGTCCCGGCGCTACTCTTCCACCATCTACTTTTACAATAAACGCGGTAACAGGAACATTAACTTGGTGTACACCAAGCGTAAATGGGGCATATAATTTTTTATTAAAAGTAGAAGAATCGCGTACAAATGGGAACAACCAACCTGTTATGATTTCATTTTTTAAAAGTGAACTGCAACTCATCAGAGAAACCTGCACGGGCTCAAGCGATGCGAACTTAACAGAAAATGTTTTTACCGTTTTTCCTAACCCTACTAAAAATTCGTTAACGGTTTCAGTCAAACCGAACGAACAATTATTTTCGATTCAACTTTTGGATTTAAACGGATGTACCGTACTGGAATACGCCGTAGATAGTTACCAAAAGCCTCACGAGACTATTTCCATGGATTTAGAAAATGTAAACCCCGGAATGTACTTTCTAAAAGTCAATTGTCAAAACAGTACTACTATTCAAAAAATTATTAAACAGTAAATTATTTAATCATGTTTAAATTACGATATTATTTATTTCTTTTTTTATTAGGTGGCTTGTATGTCACAGCCCATGCGACGCACAATCGCGCAGGCGAAATAACATACCGTTGGTTATATGGATATACCTATGAAATTAAAATTGTTACCTACACCAATATTGGCGGTTCTAATTTAGCCGATCGGTGCGAAGACACATTATATTTTGGCGATGGATTCCGTGCCGTAGTGCCGAGGAAGAACGGGCCTCAGGGTTTATGTGGAAACGGGCCTACCGACCCGCATAACGGTATTGCAATTACCTCTTCCATTAAAGTTAATGAATACATTACTACACATACGTATTCCGGTCCGGGAAATTATAAGATGAGTATGACGGATCCAAACCGGAATGCCGGTGTTATCAATTTACCCAACAGTGTCAATCAGGTTTTTTATATCGAATCTTATTTAGTAATCAGTACATTCATCGGGCCTAACAGTTCACCGGTTTTAAATAACCCACCTATTGACAAAGGCTGTACGGGCCGTTGCTTTTTACACAATCCCGCAGCTTCGGATGTCGATGGTGATAGTTTATCTTATGAGCTTACGTTTTGCCGTGGTGATAAAGGTTTAATTTGTCCCGGATATACTTATCCCGCCACAGGCCCGGGCGGAACTTACAATGTTAACGCAACTACAGGAACACTTACATGGTGTACTCCCCAACAGCAGGGCGAATATAACCTTGCCATGAGTATTAGGGAGTGGCGTAAGAACGGTAATGGCATATATGTGATGGTTGGTTATGTACTACGCGATTTGCAGGTTGATGTCGGCACGTGTAATAACGATCCGCCAGTTATTAAACCCATTACCGATACGTGCGTGGTGGCAGGAAGCAACTTTACAAAAAATATTATGGCTACCGATCCAAATGGTGATGTTATTAAACTGACTGCTGCCGGCGGAACTTTTAATTTACCATCATCTCCTTCCACATTTGCTTCGGCACAAGGATTAACTCCCGTTAATGGAACCTTTAGCTGGAAAACCAATTGCACGCATATTCGCAAAGCATCGTATCAGGTAACGATTAAAGCGGAAGATCAGGTAACGATTAACAATTCAAATAACGTAAACCTTGTTGATTTTAAAACTTTTAATATTACCGTCGTGGCTCCTCCACCGCTTAACTTAACGGCCGTAGCTATTGGTACCAGTGTAAAACTTACGTGGAAAAAACCGACCTGTCATCTCACGACAGGAAATAAAATAGAAAAATATTGCGTTTACCGAAAACCGGAATGTGTCACGTGGACGCACCAAGTCTGCGAGACAGGAGTACCTGCGTACACCGGATACACCAAAATTGGTTGTACCGCAAATTTGAACGACACAACTTTTTTAGATACCAATAGTGGAAACGGTTTATCGCAAGGAACAAATTATAGCTACTTGGTTGTGGCGGTTTTTACGGATAACGCCGAGAGTTATGCTTCCAACGAAGCCTGCGTGCAATTAAAACGCGATGTGCCAATTTTAATAAATGTAGATGTGCAATCAACAGCCATTGCCAGTGGTACCGTTTTTGTGCGCTGGATAAAACCATTAACCGGTTTTAATGCACTTGATACCGTAAGTTTATCAGGGCCGTACGAATTTCGACTGATGCACCATGTTGGCTCTACGGGCACGTTTACGCAGGTTTACTCAATAACCAAACAATTTTTTAAAGGACTTAATCAGTTAAGCGACACCACATTTTTACATACTGGCGTGAATTTTAATACCGAAAGTGTTGCGCATAGTTATAAGATTGAATTTTACGCCAATGGTCAGTTTATAGGAAATGGGCAAAAAGCTTCGTCGGTATTTTTAAGCATTGCAGCAAGTGACAATACGTTAAAATTAAGCTGGCAACAACAGGTTCCGTGGGGCAATTTTAAATATTACATTTTCCGTAAAAATCCTGCTCAGGTTTCGTTTGTGCTAATTGATAGCACCACAGCCACAACTTATACAAACACCGGTTTAACCAACGGCGCTATTTACTGCTATAAAGTACAATCGAAAGGACAATATTCTGATCCAACTATTTTTAGGCCGTTACTAAATTTTAGCCAAGAAGTTTGCGCCAAACCAAAAGATACAACTCCACCATGCTCGCCAACTCTGGAAATTGAATCAGATTGTTTGATACCAACTTTACTCTTAAAATGGAATAATCCAAACCTGAGTTGCAGCGATGATGCGGTGATGTATAAATTATACTTTGCCGCAACAGAAGGCGAAGAACTCGCATTAATAGACTCTATAAAACCTGTTACATCAACTTCCTATGGATTTGATAATCTGTTTTCAATTGCTGGTTGTTATGCGATTACGGCTGTCGACTCGTTTAATAATGAAAGCATTCAAAGTCCGAAAGTGTGCGTGGATAATTGTCCGGAATACGAATTACCAAATGTAATTACCGTTAATGGTGATGGAGTAAATGATTTTTTCAGACCAATTAAAAACAGATTCATTAAAGATATTGATATAAAAGTTTATAACCGTTGGGGAACGTTAATTTTTGAAACAACCGATCCTAAAATTAACTGGGATGGTAAATCGTTACAATCCAAACAAATTGTTAGCGAAGGCACGTATTTTTATGTGTGTGAAGTTCACGAAATACGTGTGGCCGGCATTAAAACCCGATCTTTAAAAGGCTTTGTACAGGTTTTTCATAAATAACAGGTTGCAGATTAAGACAAGAGCAACAATTGCGTAGTATGCAAAAACGAACAACGCTTATATTTTCTGTTTTAGTTGCTTATGTTTTTTTGCAGTTTTTGTGGTGGGAAGTTTTGCTGGTTCGTCAGTCGAACACCATTATTGAAATGGAACAAAAACTAACAGCGTTATCCATAACCGACGAAGCAAAAATTAAACGCGAAATATTTTTTTTGGAAGAGAAAAAAATGAAACGTGTTTACATGATCGTTGGTGAAGGATCTGTTTTTTTATTGATCCTTTTGTTTGGAATTAGTTTGGTACGAAAATCAGTACAGAAAGAAACAGAGCTTGCCAACCAACAAAAAAATTTTATTTTAAGTGTTTCTCATGAATTGAAAACGCCAATAGCAGTTACAAAATTGCAATTGCAAACCTTACTTAAACACGACCTTGCACGAGAAAAACAAAAGGAACTTTTAGTAAATGCCATTACGGAAACCGAACGCCTGCATAAATTGGTTGATAATGTTTTACTAGCCAATCAAATCGAAAATAACAATCTCGCGGTATTAAAAAACAATTTTGATTTCAGTGCTTTAGTCAAGTATGTTGTCACCACCTATTTTAATGACCACCTACTGGCCGGTAATTTAAAATATAACGTTAGCGAAAATATCATTTACAAAGGCGATAAAGATTTAATTTCTTCTTTAGTTATTAATCTGATAGAAAATGCGGTTAAATACTCTTATGAAAAAATTAATATAACCATTTCACTAAGCAATAATTCGGATAAACCACTATTAGAAATAAAAGATTCAGGTTGCGGAATACCGGAAGAAGAGCGCGAAAAAATATTTCTTAAATTTTACCGCAGCGGAAAAGAAGATACGCGCCGATCGAAAG